>NZ_FNCU01000074.1:0-34079 GCF_900099855.1 Bradyrhizobium sp. Rc2d
GTCCTGCCATTCCAAGTGGCGCTGGGAGAGCGTATCATGACCCGATGATCCGCTGAACCTGGGAGGCAATCATGCAGTTCAGGAGCACCGGGCTATTGTTGCTCGGCGCGATAGCGCTTCCTGCCTCCGGGACCGCACAAACCACCGCCGCTCCTCCGGCAATTACACGAACAGTGATCGCAGCAACCAAACTGCCGACCGTCACCGACGCGCCAGTCCATTTCAAAGCGGTGAGCGTCACCCTGCAGCCGGACGAGAGGAGCAGCGTCGCGGCGGCCAGCGGCATACTCTATCAGATGTCAGGATCGACCGAGGTCGCGCTTGATGGCGAGGTCAAAATGCTCAATGCCGGAGAAGGGCTGTTCATCGCCGGCGGAAAGGCCGCCGCCCTGACGGCGGGCAGTGGAGCGCCGTCAACTTTTCTCCACTTCTTTCTTGTCCCCGCTGGAGAATTGGGGCGCCCTGAGACGGCGCCTGCAGTCGTGAGAGAATTGTACCGCACAGCGAGCCCGATCGCCGACTAAGCTGCACAACCGTCTCTACGACGCGACGCCGTTGCTCGCTTTCGATTTGCTGGAGTTCGAAGGCAGGATCTGCGCGCGTTGTCGCTGCGCGACGGAAGCTGCGGCTGAAGAAACCTGGTTGGCCGGAACCGCGACGGCCTGCAGTACGTCGTTTTCCTGGAAGGAGATGGTGCCGAGATTTGGGCCTCAAGGGCGTGTCCAAGCGCGCACACAGTCCCTACGGGGCGGGCCGGTCGAGCGCCTAGCTGAAAATCAAGAACCGCCGCCATCCTTCGATCGGACGCGTGCTCGAGGCGTTCGAGTGGTTGGGGGAGGTCGCGAGCGGACGCTATCTGTTCATGCGCTTGCCGCAAAGAGGTCCCAGCCCCGGGCAGGCCCTTGAGCTCGTGCGCTCCGCGGTCGGAGAACCTCAACCCGGCACCCGCGACGAGGTCGGTGACTACTCGCGAGACAAGAACTTCGTCTGGCCCAGCTTGCGCCATCACACGAGCGGCCGCGTGGACGGCGATGCCGTCGATATCTCCTCCATCGCGGAGTTCGATTTCGCCGGTATGGAGCCCCGCCCGCACGGGCAAGCCCAAGCGCCTCGTTGTGGCTTCGAATGCCAGTGCGCAGCGGATCGCCCGTCCAGGTCCGTCGAAGGTCGCGAGGATTCCATCGCCGGTTGTCTTGACCAAGTTTCCTCGATGCTGCACCACGATGCGCTGGGCCGCTTGGTCGTGTTCATCGAGCATCCGACGCCACGCCTGATCGCCCATCTCCGCCGCCCGCCGTGTCGAATCAACGATATCGGCAAACAGGACGGTCGCCAGCACGCGGTCGAAATCCGGCGCGGTCGCCTCTCTGTGACCGGTGACGAACTCCTCGATGTCGCCGCACAGGCGAGGCCGGTCGCCTGGAAAGATCAGATGATCGCTGCAATCCGCATATGCCACGAATTTGGCGCCCGGGAATCTGCGACGCCAAGAACTTGCCGTTCTCGATCGACATAACGTCGGCCTGGCGGTGCAGCACCAGGGTCGGCACGCGGATCGCCGGAAGGATGGTCCGCACATCGATCTCAATGTTGTACCGGGCCGCCATCTTGAGAGCGCCCGGGCTGAAGGCCAAGCGCTCCAGCTTGGCGTACTGTCGGGCGACTTCGTGCAGCGGCCCGGAAAGATCCTGCGGCCGGGCTCGGACTCGCGCGCCGGCTGATGCCCCGCGCCGTTGCAGGCGTCGCAGACCTCTGCTGGGCTGCCCCTCCTCAAGCTTCGCCGGACCCGGCGGAGAGCGTCGAGGGCGGGGTGGTGCGCGGCGGCGGCAGCGGCTTGGCGTTTCCTGCAGGTTTGCTCTTGGCGTCGTATCTCTTGGCCAAATCGAGCAGCCGTCTGCGTGTGAACGGGTCTGCCTTCTCCGCCAGGTCTCGTGCGCGCTGCGCGAAGCCCCTGTAGAACTCTTCCATGACGCCACCCCGCAACATCACGTTAGCCCGATCTTCAGTGGTCGGTGGGGCTCACGTCAAGACATCGCTTGTGCCCGCGCGGCAAACGGCACTAGGCTGACCGCGGCGGGGGAACTCAAATGTCGCTGCTGCACCCTATCCAGAGGCCGTGCCCTCACTGCGGGCGGCTGACGAAGCTCTTGGGCGACGAGGCGGCCAGAGGCGGGGAGCGCTACGTTTGCCCGATTGCGACGACGATCCGCTGCACGATCCCGCCGCCCGGAAGTGGGTGGAAGGCCCGCCGCGGCCGACGAAATAGCGGTCCGGAAGGAATCAGTCCCGGCTCTCTTAACGAGCGCCGAGGCCGATTGTCCGCTTACGATGCCGAGGCGACCCGCGGGACCCGCCGGCATCGAACTTGCCGGCGGAGCCGCTCTTCGGAATCGACTCCATGGTCGCGGTCGCTCCCGGACGCCTGAGGCGTCGACCGGTTTCAGGTGCTGGGGTCCGATCGGCGAGGTCTGCGCGCCGTGTCTTTCGGCCTCCAGCAGCGCCAGTTCGCGCCTGCTGGTGGCCAGCAGTCCTTCGAGCGTCCGCTGCAGAACGGGGTCGCTCGTCTCCGACATCAGCCTTTCGAAATTTGCGATGTTCTGCTCGCAGATGAATTTCTTCATGTGTTCGGCGCTGAACTGGGTGCGGCGGTCATTGCGTGCACGGCACTGGCATAAGGTATCATGCGACCTTGGCAAGGGACACGCAATTTCGGGGCTATTGCCAAGTCCACCCCGAAATGTAGAGTTCGGGGGTTTTTAATACTCTTGAATTCGACGCCGCAGCGATTGCGATTCTTCTTTTTGGGGGTCTCCCATGTTGGATCCTGCTACGACTGCGCTTCTGCGCGCAGTCTTGGACGAGGTCTGCGAAAAGGTTTCCCGGACCGAAACAGGCGCTCGCGCGCACGTGGCTTCGAAGATCCTGGAAGCCGCTACCCGAGGCGAGACGTCCCTGGACAGCCTCAAGCAAGTCGGCCGCGAGGCTCTCTCTGAAGCGCCGACCATGTGGCGCTAGGTCCCGAGCGGGGGCTAAGGGTGAATTTCCAGGTCACGGTGCTGAAGATACTGGTTAGCTACCCCGACGGCTTCGCCGTGATGGCCGACCTCAAGCGCGACATGGCAATTCTTGCTACCAGCGGACGCGACTGGGCTGAGCGAACCAAGCGCTTGGGCGCGCGCATCCCGGATCTGGACATCTTCTCGCAAGCGCTCGTCGAGCGCCTGAACGGCGGGTGGCGCATTACCCAAAAGGGGCGGGCGGTTCTCGAACTTATGGAAGGTCGTCCTCGAGATCCGGAGCCTGCGGCCGAGGAAACTCCGTCGGACCGGCCCGGCCCCGCAACCCCGGCATCGCGGCTTCCGGCGCAAAGGGGGCGGCGGCGGCGCGACCACCGACAGCGCCGGCGGATCGCCCGTGAAGGAGTTCGGGCGGACGCCTCCTGAGATTGCACGAGCAAAGCGCCGCCGCGATCGAGGCTGTCAATCGGCGTTCAAATTTGGCTCTGACGCAATTTTGGTGCAGCTCCGATTATTCTGCGCCGATTAGTCTGGCTTGAAGCAGATCGATTTTCCCGCGACCGTACATTTGACGTCTAACGAGCTTGAGGCGCGTGATCTGACCTTCAGTCTGCCCGTTGGACCAGGGCGAAGTGATCGCCGCCCGCACTGCCGCCTCATCCTTGGCGACGCCATTGGCGAACGAAGCGACGAGACTGGCCCGGGCTCGCTTGATCCATGGGGTAAGTCCCGCCTCAACCTTGCGCCGGACCGGATGACGGCTTGCTTCGCGTGATCGAATGGAGATTACACATGGATAACGCAGGCCGCCGACGTACTCGACGCTAGATCATCCCCTTCTTGATTGCCCGCAAGCTACGGACGTAATAGCCTTGTCTTTGAACGGCTGACCTGATCTCGTCGCTGACTTTGAAAACTCTTTGTCTGCTCTTACGCCACTTGTGCCTACAGTTGAGCACGGGGATCGCAGAGCCTTTGCTCAGGACGAGCAAGTCGCATTTATCATTGCGGTAGACATCAAACATCTCTCACCCCCGCTGATCGTATTGAAGTAAGAACATCAAGTATTTTTCGGCCTCGACCAATCAGCTTAGTATCTCGTGTGTCTGCGCGGGTTGTAAATGTGCAACGCCCCGCCACTTCTGCTTCACCACGTTCCGGATTGGGAACGAACTGATGCAAGTCCGGCAGACTGTGAATTGCGGGGGAAATGCTGGCGCAGCCGCACGATCAACTCAGGTTTCTGTTTGTATGTTGATCGCCTTTCACGCCAACTCTGCTCTTGATCAATACGAGCTGGCGGTCCGATGAGATCGTTGCCGCCTGCGACGGTGATCTGCGCGGTGCGCTTAGAGCGTGATGCTCCTGAATGAACAGCTAAGGGGCAGCATACACTACTGCCGCTCGATGATTGCCTCTATGCGCTACAACCGGCCATCCCGCATTTGACGTGGTCATCCCTGCATCGCTGCCTTCAGCGCCATGGCATCAGCCGATTGCCGGAGACCGAAGGCAGCGAGCCTTCGAAGAAAAAGTTCAGGGCTTATCCGATGGGCTATCTCCACATCGGCATCGCTGAGCTCGAGACCGCTGAAGGCAAGCTCTACCTCTATGTCGCCATCGATCGCACCAGGGGTCCGAGGGTTGGATGGTCTACGATCGGCAGCGAAAGGGACCGGCAATGGTTGAGACCAGGCCAGCGGTCAATCTGACGAAGGAACAAGCCAACCACATCGAGCGGACGCTGATGGCGGGAGTGGGAAGGCAAGCGTTCAAGTTGAATAGCGCCCGACATCACATACGCGAACGACGTATTTCTCCGCGTCGCGAAATACCGGTTGGAGGACCTGATCGGTGCACCGCATAACGTGATCCGTCATCCGGACATGCCGCGATGTGTGTTCAAGCTGTTGTGGGATACCATAGAGGCGAAGAGGGAGGTCTTCGCTTACGTAGTGAACCTCGCGTCGGACGGGGATCACTATTGGGTCTTCGCGCACGTGACGCCTACCTTCGAATCATCAGCACAACATCGTGGGATTCCACTCGAACGGGCGCAAGCCGGACCGCACGAGGTGGCCCGCTCCCATCGCCGATAGTAGAAAGCCGAGCCGATGGCGCGTCCCCTGCGCTCGCAAACGCCGCTGCGAAATGAGCAGCGCCGCAGTGCCCGCTATGAACTCCCGCCGCTTCATTCGATCCTCATCGCAAGAGGACGACCGGACGCAGAGTATCACGTTTTCGACGGTCGCACCGGCCGCGTGTGCAAATGCGGCGTCGCAAATGCGGCGCGCACGACCTTGGGTCAGTAGCGCCCATGAGACAAACGAGAACAGACGACCGGTCTACCGCTGATAACCGACGTGACGCGGCTTGAGCGTTCGGCCCACCGCTGATTCAGCGAAGGTTGGCTCGCTACTCAGTTCAGAAGCTGACCATCGCTGTTGCTTGCCGATTAGGCGGGGAAACGCCAGCGAAGATGTGGCCCACAGATAAATTCGGCTCTGCGCTCAAAAGACAGGAAGAAGGGACTAGCGCGTCAGACCCGTCTCATACCGAAGAAGGCGCTCGGTCAGCCCTTCAGCATTCGACAATGCGACGAGGTGGCCACCTGGAATTTCCTCCACCTCCTTTCCGAGCCTTTCACGCGCAACACGCCGTTGAAATTCAATCGGGAAAAAGCGATCGTCTCTTCCCGCAAGAACATGAATGGGGATGTCGGGCCAGCGCTCAAAGCGGCAGGGCTCGCCGAAAACGGTCTCGGCTTCCTCGCGTGGTCGTTCTGGACCGGTGCGCAGCACGTCCTGCGGCACGTCGTGCAGAAAGTACGTTCCCGCATCGAACTCCGTCGCATAGCCGCGGCGCGCCGCGGCTTGTTCTCGCGCTTCGATCGCTCCTGTTGCGCCCCACCATGCACCGGCGGTCTCGCCGGGCTTTGGGATCATCGCGTTGACGAACACGACCATCCGCACGGGCGCACGCGCGCAAACAAGGGGCACCGTGAAGCCCGCAAGCGACTGAGCGACGAGAATAACGTCACTTCGTTCCACGATCGCGTGGATGACGATGTCCGCATACGCTGCGAGACCGGCATGCTGGTCATCGCCCGGTAGATCGACCGCGATGGGTTCGTGCCCCGCTGCGCGAATAAGCGGGACCGCACGGTGCCAATACCAAGCCATGCCGCCCGCCCCGGGGACAAGGACGAATGCTGTCATATGAGTTCTCCTCCGTTGTCGCGGGATTAGTTGCACAACGTCCTTGGCTTGCATGATCAAAATTGAACTTGGAATCACGTTGGTTCGTTCCCAAACTAGAACCGAGGGACCAGGCTGGTTGTCGGCTCAGGGCATGAGCGGCAAAACTCCAATTGAGCATATTGCGTTCGCTTTCGGACGGATGGCGACCAGGCCTCTCCCTGGCGAGCCAAGTCGAGCGTGCCCGTCACACGACGCCTCGCCGCCCTCCAAAAGGCCGCCAGCTATCTCGAGCTCGGATTGAGAGCACCATCGGCCGAACTGACCGGCCATGCTGGCGCTTCCCATGTTGGGCCTCCGGATGCGCCATTGCGCATTGGCTATGTTGTAAACGGAGGACAGCGATAGATATGAACGCCTGGTCGCCTGCCTCGCTGGAGCGGCGTCCGACAAGTCAACACCTGACCTCGCTCGACGCGCCACACGCATCGAGCCCGAACAAAATTCCGTCAGGGCGATCAGTGCGGTCCTCGAGGTCCCTTTGTTCTCTGCGACACGGCGCCACATACCTCATGGTTGCGTGATACCATCGACACACGAGAAAATACCGGGTGAGTAAGAAGCCATTAATTATTCGAAGACAAGGATCGGACAATTTTAGATTGATTTGCGCAATGCATTTTCAGCATTGGGTCGGTGGAGACCGCAATGTCAAACGTGTTGAATTTTACGAGGCCGAGCCGCGTATCCGAGCAACCGAGTCCCAGCCGCGATCCGACGCCGGATCGCCAACCATTCTCGCAGGTCGAAGTTTTGCACATGAATGCAACGCTGGAAATTGCCGGCGCCATCACCCTGCTGGAAGCGACTCACCTGCGAATACGCAAGATGGCCGCAGAGATCGCAAATCCGTCAATCAAGGCAAAGCTGCAAGGTGATCTGAGACTGATCGAGCAAATGCTTGAACTTGCCAAGTCGAAAGCGTCCGCCATTTAGAATTCCTGTTTTTCATTCCAATTTGGAAAGCCATTGCAATGCTCACGAACATAAAGATCGCCGGCCGCCTTATGATTGGTTTCGGCTTACTCCTGGTCTTGACGGCCGCGATCGGCGGGTACTCGATCCACGCCTCCTACAACGCGAATGACGCTTTCGCAGTGGTGATCAGACAAAAAAATCACGTTGCCGACGACGAGCGCATAGAAAAGCGTGTCTTCGAGGCGCGCATGCATGTTTGGCTGGCTCTGGGTACCGGTGACCAGTCGCATTGGGAAAGGGCCGCCGATGCTTATAAGAAGGCGCTCGCACGACTCGATGGGCTCATTGCCGACACAAAGGGTGCCGCCCGCCTGATTGGGGTCAAGGAGTTGAAAGCGGCGGTCGAAGACAACCAAGCTAAGGCGCTCAGGCTGAGGGAGTTCAAAGGAAGAAACACCGCCCTGGACACCGATGAAGCGAAGTCCGCAGTCGGTGCGGCGCTTGCGGCAGGGGCCAAGATCGAAACCATTGCGGAGCCACTCGCCGAGGATTACGAGAATGCGGCGCAAGCGACAGTATCAAGGGCGGAAGAAGATCTTGTCACAGCCATCAAAATGGCCTCGGTCCTCGGCGTTCTGAGTGTGCTGATTGGGATCGCTCTCTCGGTGCTAACGTCACGCAGCATCAGCAAGCCGATTCGAACGCTGACCGCCTCGATGTTAGAGCTTTCCAACGGAAATTTTGATGTTGTGCTTCCTGGTCTTGGTCGCCGAGACGAAATTGGCGCAATTGCCAGTGCCGTTGAACGCTTCAAACTGAGGGCGGCCGAAAAGGCACGAGCCGAAGCCGAGGCCAAAGCCGCACAGGATCACATCGCCGCCGAGCAGCGGAAGGCGGATATGCGCGAGCTCGCCAATGCGTTTGAAGCGGCCGTCGGCGAGATTGTCGAAACCGTCTCCGCTGCGTCCACCGAGCTCGAGGCTTCCGCCGGGTCGCTGACGAAAACCGCCGATTCGACCCAGCATCAATCCAGCGGAGTCGCATCAGCATCCGAGCAGGCGTCAGCGAGCGTGCAGTCGGTCGCTTCGGCCACCGAAGAAATGGCGGCTTCGGTCAACGAGATCAGCCGGCAAGTGCAAGAATCAGCGCGAATTGCTGGTGAAGCGGTGCGCCAAGCGGAGAACGCTGACGAACGAGTCCATACGCTTTCGCAGGCCGCAAGCAGGATAGGAACTGTCGTCGAGATCATCAATACGATCGCCGGACAAACCAACCTTCTCGCCTTGAATGCGACGATCGAAGCGGCTCGCGCTGGCGAAGCTGGTCGCGGATTTGCGGTCGTTGCGTCAGAGGTAAAAACGCTGGCCGAACAGACCGCCAAAGCAACCAAGGAAATCAGCGATCAGATCGTCGGAATCCAATCTTCCACCCGCGAGTCCGTTGCGAGCCTCAAGGAAGTCAGCGGCGTCATCAAGCGGATCTCCGAGATCTGTTCGACGATCGCCGCGGCGGTCGAGGAGCAGGGCGCGGCGAACCAGGAGATTACGCGCAAACAGCAGGCCGCAATCGGGGTTACTGAGGTCGCCTCGAACATCGCCGAGGTGAACCGGGGCGCTGGAGAAACGGGCACCGCCTCTACCCAGGTTCTTGCCGCGGCGAAATTGTTATCGCAGGACAGCAGTCGTTTGAAGCTGGAAGTACAGAAGTTTCTAGCTAATGTGCGGGCAGCTTAGTCAGCAGCGAATATTGAAGCACCTGGCTCGCGGGCTTTAGCAGAATAGTGCAGCCGCCCTTTACACTAAAATGCATCCAACGTGGGACGGGAAGGTATTTAGCAATGACTGAAGTCATTCAATTCAAACCCAAGAGCCCCAAATCCGCCGACGAGAACATCGCGGTAATCGCATCGCGATACCCGGATCTCGCCGATGCCATGCGCCATTTCGCTCGTATTAAGAGCCTCTCGAGGGAGATGTTGACCGTCGCGCTCAATCAGCTCGACGACGCAGCTCGCTCAACGCGAGAGGCATCAACGTCTTCCTCAGAAACGTCTGCTCTGCACGAGCAATTGGACATGTTCTTGTCGATGCTCGTGCAGCTTCGCACTACAATCGATCGACTGTGAGCGGGCAAGTGTCGTTGCCGACTTTCCTCGCATCGAGGAGTGTAAAGGCGGGTCTTAGATGCAGAGAGGTTGATCGTGCTCTAACCCCGGAGCATTCAGGGTAGTGAGCTGCCTGGATCGGTCGGACTGCTCACGCAGTCGATCAGTTGACCCAAGTCGGGCAGGGTCGGGGAGGACTAATGGCCGGATGGAGCCTAATAGTCGCGCAGTCGCGCAGGGGGGCAGAAGCCGATCGGGGCAGTGGCGCCTTTCGACGCCACTGGGCACTGGGCCATTAAGGTTTCGTTGACCAAGTTGTTCATATAACAAGCGGTTATACTCTTGAGGAAGCCGATGAAGGTCTGGGTCAGCCTGGCTTTGCTTGCGGCGCTCGTGCCGCTTGGGCCGCGCTTTGGCGCGACGGCCGCTGAGTCATCCGGCGACGCCACGGCGATGCGCGCAAGCTACCGGCGACCAGCGGTGATTCCTTTCCCGGATGGCAATCCTTACTCCGCGCCAAAAGCAGCTCTTGGCAAGATGTTGTTCTTTGATCCGCTGCTCTCGAGGTCCCGAACCGTTTCCTGTGCGACCTGCCATAATCCGTCGCTGTCGTGGGGCGATGGCCTTGCGCGTGCTGTCGGGGAGGACCCGAAAGGCCTTCCGTTGCGTGCACCCACTCTGATCGATGTGGCGTTCACCGAGCCGCTGGGCTGGGACGGGAAGTTCAAGGATATTGAATCGGTCACGTTTGGTCCGATCACGGGGCGGGCCAACATGAATCTGACGGAATCGGAGGTGATTGATCGGCTATCCGCCAGCCCGGCTTATGTCGATGCGTTCGCGAGCGCGTACGGAGATGGCGCCGTTACCCGTCGCAGGATCGAAGCTGCCTTGGCGACCTTTCAACGCACCATTGTCGCTGAGGAGTCCCCGTTCGACCGCTGGATCATGGGCGAGGAAACCGCAATCAGCGCGGCGGCCAAACGCGGGTTTGAGATCTTCAACGGCAAAGCGCGGTGCTCAAACTGCCACAGCGGGCCATCTTTTACAGACGGATCGTTTCAGGATATCGGCACTGCACAAGGTGACAATATAGGACGCGGCCAGCTGTTTCCGACATCACAAAAGCTCCGGTACGCGTTCAAGACGCCGACCTTGCGCAACGTCGCGCAGCGTGCCCCCTACATGCACGACGGATCGATCGCAACGCTCGAAGACGTCATCGAACTCTATGATCGGGGTGGTATTGATCGTCCAAGCCGGTCGCCATCAATCCGACCTCTGTTTCTGACCGCAAAAGAAAAGGCGGACTTGGTCGCCTTTCTGCAGACGCTCAGTGCCACGTCCACAGCGACTCCCGTTCCCGATTTGCCGCGCTGACACTGTCCCGATCGTCCTTCTGAGCTGCCTCAGCAAAGGTGCGGCAATGCCGATCCGAGCAGGCCAAAGCCGAGGACAACAAGGGCGCCCGTCCAAGACTCCAGAGTTTCACTGCGGACTGCGAAGCGCTCTGCGTGGCGGACCAGTAGCGAGCCTACTGCCTCACGCGCCAGATCAAATGCTCTGAACATGGACTGCTCCAGCCATCGTTTTGTTCGATGTTCAGTACGACAGCGAGATTGAGGGCTCGTCCTCGAAATCTGTAAAATTTGAAAGGACTTGTCGGGGCCTTTGACCGCTTGAATCGGCCCGCGCTGGTCCCATTAACCACCAAACAGCCAGCGGTTGTTGCGGCGGTCCCAAACCTTAAAATATATGCTAAGGTGAATAAATCGTTAAAGCTGTGCTTTCCAAAACGGGCGGTTTTTCAAATGTTCAGTTCGTGGGCGCGGGATGCCATATCGGCATCTCGGGCCGTTTCCTTGCTCTCGAAGTCCGTCGCCGCATTTTCCTTCTGGATCGTGGGGACTCAAGCTGCCAGCGCCCATGTCAAATGGTTCTGTGCGTACGATGCCGCCGGACAGCCGCGGGGCCTTGAGAACGTCCTGTGCCGGGATTTTGAGCTGCTCCTCGGAGTCGCCTTGCTCTGGTTTTTTTCCGGCTGCGTGGTGGAACGCACGTCCTTGGGCGAACTGCTGGTCCGCTCCATCAACCGCGTCACGGAAGGCTTGCGGCTGCACACCGAGGTGATGATCCGCGCGGTCTGCGGCTTTTTCTTTATCTCGCTCTGGGCGGTCGGCGGTATCATCCTGACCCCCGAACTGAAGACATCGTCGCCTCAGGTGGGACTTCTTCAACTTGCCATCGCTGCCGGCCTGCTGTCGCGCCGCACGATGCCGTTCTCGGCGGCGGGAATCGTGGTGTTGTTCGGGCTTGCCGTCCGCGATTACGGCACGTTTCATCTGGCCGATTACCCGATCTTTCTGGGCCTTGCGGCCTATCTTGCTCTCACGGGATTGCAAAAGGATTTGTTCGGCGTTCCGCCGCTCGATGTCGTGCGCTATGCCACCGCCGTTACTCTGATGTGGGCGTCAGTGGAGAAGTGGGCCTATCCGGAATGGAGCTTTCCGCTTCTGATCGAGCACCCCGGCATCACGCTTGGATTCGACAATGAGTTCTATATGCGGGCCGCAGGCATGGTCGAGTTCACGCTTGCCTTTGCCTTGGCTTGGACGCCGCTGGTCAGGCGGCTTGCGGCCACCATGCTGCTCGGCATGTTCATCAGCGCGTGCTTCGAATTCGGCTGGCTTGATGTGATCGGGCACTCGGCGATTATTGTCGTCCTGGTTGCGATTCTTGCCGACAACCGCC
This sequence comes from Bradyrhizobium sp. Rc2d, assembly GCF_900099855.1. Classification (NCBI taxonomy): domain Bacteria; kingdom Pseudomonadati; phylum Pseudomonadota; class Alphaproteobacteria; order Hyphomicrobiales; family Nitrobacteraceae; genus Bradyrhizobium; species Bradyrhizobium sp. Rc2d. The sequence goes on from NZ_FNCU01000074.1 coordinate 12,048, forward strand.
CGAGAGAAGCCGAGTATCGCGCCCCGTGGCTCGCTCCCGCCGGACTATGTGCGGCGCTGACCGTGACGCTGTTCACCTATTACGTCGGTCACGCCGCGATGTTCAACACCTCGATACTCTAGGGTCTCTACTTGGTGACATGCACGCCAAGCTTCATTTTGGGATGAATGCCGCACAGGACCGTGTAGTCACCCGCCACGGAAAAGACGACGTCGAATTGGCTGCCCGGCTTTTGATCACCGCTGTCGAACTCGAACGTCTCCGCGCTCAAATAGGCATGATGCAAGAGCTCGCCATCGTCGTTAACGAACCGTAAAGTCTCGCCGCGTTTGATAATGATCTCTCGCGGCCTGAATTCGCGATCCCTTTGCGAGATCGTATAGGGATTTGCGCCTAGCGCGACTCCTGTGAGGAGTCCCCCTACAATGGTGACTGTGATTCCGAGGCCGAACTTCCCTGCGCGCAATGGTGCCAGCCTTTCCATTACTTCAACCCCGCTGAAAACATCTATTTTACCAAAAATTCGAACCAGCTCGGATCTTCCGCCAGCGCAACTACTCCATAGTTATCACAGGTTGATCTTAACGATTTCCGCATCCCTTCCAGTCATTACTAGGGAAATTTGAGGCGGGCGCAGCCTGACTGCGTCCGCGCACACTTTTACGATTAGTAGTTTGCAGCGAAAGACACCGCGATGATTGGTTTCGTCGGCAGGGTTGCGCGTCAATCGACAGGGATCCTTGCGACCCTCCAGTCCAGGGCCCGCTCCGTGTCGCGCCTCATCGTCGTGCGCGGGTCGATTCGAACCGGCATCTTGATATTTTGTCTCGCCATGAGCGCGATTGCGGCAGCCCTCGGTGGTTATGCCACCCTCGGTATTCGCCATGCGGGCGATCTGGTTGCTAGAACGTTCGACGAGTCGCTGATGTCGATCAATTATGCGCGCGCGGCCGGCGCTGACTTCGCCGCAATGCGCGTGGCATCGGCACAACGCCTCCTCACCAAGGACGCTTCGGTCCGTGCTCGACTGGACGCCGAAATCGACGAACTTGCGAAGTCGCTTTCGGAAGACGTGACGATCGCGGCGGAACGCTCGCAGTCCGCGCGCGCCGCAAAGGCTGCCGCCAAGGTTCAGGAAGCGGCAAACGCGTGGATTGCACTTCATCAGCCGCTCCAATTGCCAACCGACGAGGATGGGAGCGTCGCAAGGAATGCGCAGGAGGTCGAACTCGACAAGTACTCGAAAACGGTTAGTCAGCAGATTGAGCTGCTCGTAAATTATACCGCCGGTGACGGTTTTCTGTTCCGTCAACGCGCCCTGGCCGCGATCAAACGGGATCTGCAGCTCAATGTGGCTGGGCTGACCATTGCGCTTCTGCTGTCCGGGCTGTTTTCGTGGATATTGGCACGCCGGATCATCGGTCCAGTCGCGATCGCCTCCAAAGCGGCGACCAGCATTGCCGCCGGCAATTTGAACACGGACATTCCGAAGGGCGGCGATGATGAGCTGGGCGTCCTACTGAGCGCAATGGGAAGGATGCGGGACAACATCAAATCGATGGTTGATCGCGAGGTAGCGCAGCGGCGTTCGGCCCAGGCGCGGCTTTCCGATGCACTCGAGAATTCGCGTGAGGGGGTCATCCTCCTGGATAAGGACGGCGAGATCGCCTTGGCCAATTCCAGAGCCAGCGAATTCATCCGTTGCTTGCCCGAACTGGTGCACCCAAGTTCGTTGCGCCTGGCGCGGCCATCGAGCGAGGACACGTCACTGGAGTTTGCACTCCGAGACACGCGTGACGATGTCGATGGCATCGACGGCGAAACCTTGCTCCCGGATGGTAGGTGGCTGCGGGTCAGCCGCAGCCCCACCCAGGAAGGCGGCCTGATGCTCGTCTATAGCGACATTACCGGTTTGAAACAGCAGAAGGCCGAGTTGCATGCGACCAATCTGAGACTGGATGCGGCGCTCACCCACATGTCGCAAGGGCTCTGTCTTTATGACGGAGAGGGACGGTTGCAGGTCGTCAACCGACGCTTCTGCGAGATATTTGATATTTCGCCTGAGCTTGTGCTTCCGGGCATGACTTTCGAAGATGTCCTCCGCCTGAGTGTTGCTGCGGGCAATCATGGTAACCAGACGGTGGCCGATCTTCTGGCGGAATGCGAGGGCTTCTTGGCTCGATGCAAGGGCAGCAACTATTTTCAGCAGCTCAGTGACGGACGCGTCGTCTCGATTGCCCATCGCTCTACATCTGACGGCGGCTGGCTCATCAGTTGTGAAGACGTAACCGAACAACAGAGGGCTCAGTCTCAAATCGCCTTCATGGCGCGCCATGACGCTCTGACCAGATTGCCCAACCGGTCTCTGTTCGCCGAGCGGATTGAGCAGGCTGTCGCAGAGACGGCCCTCGGCGCAGGCTTTGCCCTGTTCTGCATCGATCTGGACAATTTCAAGCAGATCAATGACACGTTGGGACATCCCGTGGGCGATGGGCTGCTTTGCGCGGTCGCCGACCGATTGGGTGCCTGCGTCCGGGAGGCTGACACAGTTGCGCGTCTGGGGGGCGATGAATTCGCGATCATCCAAGCTGACGTCGGGACTGCCGAAGAGGCCGAGGGCCTCGCCCAGCGCATCGTGGAATGTGTCGGAGCGCCCTATGAACTGAACGGACATCGCGTCATTGTCGGCTGCAGCGTCGGCATTTCGCTCGCGCCAGGTGACGGCACGACCCGCGAAAAGCTCTTGAAGAATGCGGACATGGCGTTGTACCGGTCGAAAATGGACGGTAGGGGAAAATGGCGGTTTTTCGAGCCGGCCATGGATGCCAATGTGCAAAGCCGCCGAGCTCTCGAAGTCGACCTTCGCGAGGCCCTGGCGAAGGACGAGTTCGCGCTGTTCTACCAGCCGATTTATGACTTGCGGAAGGACCGGATCAGCGGCTTCGAAGCATTATTGCGCTGGCAGCATCCGAAAAGGGGGATGGTGCCGCCCGACCAATTCATCCCGCTGGCAGAAGAGATCGGTCTTATCACTTCGCTAGGTGAGTGGGTGCTGAACCGCGCCTGCGAGCAGGCGTCTGGCTGGCCTAATGAGCTTAAAGTTGCGGTCAACGTCTCGCCGATTCAATTTCGCGATGCGAGCCTGGCGAACGTCATCGGCAACGCGCTCGACAGGTCAGCGCTGGCTCCGCACCGTCTCGAGCTCGAAATCACCGAGTCCGTTCTCCTCGGCAATAGCACTGAAACCATTGCGACCTTGTATGAGCTGAAGGCTCGAGGTCTGCGGATTGCTTTGGATGATTTCGGTACCGGCTATTCGTCACTGAGTTACCTGCGCAGTTTTCCCTTTGACAAGATCAAGATCGATCAGTCCTTCGTGCGCGACGCAACGGCGACCAAGGGATCGAAATTGATCGTGAGAGCCATTACCAGCCTCGGAAGAAGCCTGGGCATGACGACAACGGCGGAGGGGGTCGAGACGGTTGAGCAGTTGAATCAGATGAAGGCGGAAGGATGCAACGAGGCGCAGGGGTTCTTGTTCAGCCGGCCGGTCCCTGCAACCGAACTCGCAACAACGATCCTGAGCTTGCGTAATGGTCTTAAGCGCAGTGACTGGAGCAGGGCGATAGCCAGTTAGGCCGCCTTAGGCTTGTGCCTCAAGTTCGCAAAATCGACTACGGCCCCCTGGGCTATCGTGCTGCGCAGCTCTCAGCGCAAGCGCCCACGCTCATTTCGCGAAAACAGCAGTCGTGCTGCTCGACGAGCCAGATGAGCGATCTGCAGCAGCCGCGCATTCATTCTCACCGTCGCCCTGCGCCGTCGCATTGCATTGCTCCCTCAGACCCCTGCAGAAAGACACTAAGCTCCGAATGAAATGGTGTCATCATTGCTCTTGATGTAGAGCACGCGCGCCAGCTCTCAGTAGCACTCGAAAGCGATGTGAAGCATCAAGCGAATAGAATTTGCGGTCAACTGAACGCGACGCGTGGTGCGGCAACCTGAAACCTGAAGGGAATGCGGTTGCCTACACAGCCTGTTCCGTCGCCAAGTCCTGTTTTCGGCAATAATGAAAAACGGCTCCAGTTGTGGGACTGGAGCCGTCACCTTCCTAACGAGCGCTTCCGACATGAGGGGGCTTGGAGGTTCGGAAGAGCGCCTTCATTCTGCGCTGCACTTTTCGATGCCGTCAACGTTTCGAGCCGATGCTCTCAAGCAAAAGTCAGACGATTGCGCTGTCATCATTGGCTAGTCAAACCCGGCTATCATTCGATGCAAACCATGGCTTGCGAAGAACAAGCCCGAAGGGAGGTTTGCAGTGGAGAAGGTGCGACGCTTGCGCGCGATGGGTTCGATGTGCCGTCAACCAGCCGCGTACAACGGCATGAACAAATGGAAGCTCCTCGCGGAAGCGGAATACTGGGAGCACTTAGCTGAGATTGAGCTGTCGGCCTACTTCCAGGAATGCAACGCCGTAAGCTCGACCAGTTCGCATGATCTGGTTGCATAAGAAAACCTGCAATCAAGCAAACCAAAATACTCTGCAACTCAAGGTTGGACCGAGTGAAATCAAGGGGGCGTCATGAGTAACCGTAGCCGGGCGTACGACCGCGTTGTTCTGTGCCAGCGCGTTCAGGCGCTCATTTCTCAGCTCGCCGAACTGGAGATCCTTAGAGGCCGAGTGCAAGTGGCCGAGGAGAATACGCTTCTCAGTCAATCGGCAGACCCGGTGAAGTCAAGGATTCACTAACGGGCGGCAATGGTGTCGTCCTGCCCTGCTTGCTCGGCAGGACTTCGACCTGTTTAATCGCCCGAGATGCGAAAGTCGTCGAGGTTTTTGCCCGATGCCAATTGTGCACTGAGCCAACGGGGCCTGCTTGCCTCGCCCAGCCCAAAGTCGCGGAGGCGGGTGAGATGTGGGTGGCGCGATCAAAGCGTTGGGCGATGCCGCTGACAAACTAAAGGTCAGGGATCCGTCGGCGCCGGGGTACTGGGGCGCGTGGGTGTGAGATAGGTCTGCTGTTAGAGGTGGTCCAGTATGGTGCCTTCGCCTAGCGAGGCGGTCGGAAACCGCAGGTCACGCACAGGAACGAAGCCGCCGCGTCACCGTTGGTCGCGATCGGTTTGCGAGGTCCCATGAGAACGGTTTTCGCGCGTCGCCGGCGAGCGCACGGACATCTCGAGTTATCGGTAGGAACTGTCCTGATCGCGCTTGTCGCTGGGCTTCTGCTGGTCTGCGCCACCTCGCGCAGCGCCGCGGAGAGCTGAGGGCGAGGCCGATGCGCATCGCCCAGATAGCTCCGTTGGCCGAAGGCGTTCCCCCGAAGCGCTACGGCGGCACGGAAACAGTGTCGCAGTTGCTGAAACCGCGTCGGCTTTCGGACGATTGAAGATGTAGCTTGCTCCAATTGGGTCACCTGGCCGTCGCTCCTGAACCCGTGCCCGGAGGCGAACATCGGGATGTCGTCCGGCACGTCAGCATCCCATACCAGACCGGACGTGGTGGCGGAGCGGGCAAAACCGGCGCTCGTGACCCACACCGGACCTCCGTCATGGCATCAGACGCTGGATTCTGCCGGACTCGCATAGTCGACGGGACATATCTTGCGCGATTGTCCGCTTTAACAACCGGCAACGGGGGTGCGAATGCGATAGGAGACAGTTATGGCGCATCAGAAGAGCATGAAACGTACGGCCACGGGACCGTGCCACAGAGATGGCGATCCCAGTCATCGAACGGGATGGCAGCGAAGAACAACTCATCGATCCCATGCCCCCCGTCGAGAACTGACCCGGTACCACCGCGATCACGTCCAACATTGAGGTCATCCTCATAGTCACAGGACGCTTACTGCGACAATGCTTGCGCAGTTCATAGCCCCATCCTGGGTCCTTTAATCCGAGCGCCAGGGCCGGAATAGGTCGGGCATGCGAAGCATTGGCTGTCCACAATTGCAGCTACAGGGCAAAAAGGTTATCAAATCAAGGTCGCGGACGTGGCGGAACTGGTAGACGCAAGGACTTAGAATCGCGCGGCGCCAATGAAATCGCTCCTCTTCCGATCTAACGCGGGCAGGCAATCTGCGTGAAGCGGATGGGAGACACGGCCGACGCCGCGATCGGGATCGATCGCGTTCATTCCGGGCGGCAGGACCACGCCGCACGTGATCGGCAGCCAGAATTCAGGACCGCTCCGTTGGTAGTCGAGCTTAGCTCGGCTGGCCACGCCGCTCCATCTGTGGCAAGCTCGATTTTATTCAACGAGCTCAACAGGTATCTCGCCACCCGACATCGGGTGCCGTAGAGGCCAGCAGTTGAACCCCGTCTTTCGGTTCGGCGCGCATGGACAGCGACTTCCAGGTGTTATGGGAGGACGACGACCGCATCTTTTGCCGGGCATCGCGCCAGGGCTCCGATGGTGGCCGCAAAACTGTGCTGGCCGTGCTTCCCGCTGAGCACGCCCCATCAACTAGCCGGGATCGCCTGGCTCACGAATATGCACTAAAGGACGAACTCGACAGCGCGTGGGCCTTGCGGCCGCTCGAACTTGTCAGTGAGGGCGGCCGGCCCGTGCTGTTGCTCGAGGATCCCGGCGGCGAGCCGCTGGAGCGCCAGCTCCAAGCGCCCATGCAAGTGGGAACATTCTTGCATCTCGCCGTCCACATCACGGCAGCTCTTGGCAAGGTCCATCAGCGTGGGCTCGTGCACAAAGACATCAAGCCGCACAACATCATCGTGAATCGCGCGACCGGCGAAGTCAGACTCACGGGTTTCGGCATTGCCTCGCGACTCCCGCGCGAGCGCCAATCACCCGAACCGCCTGAAACCATCGCCGGCACCCTCGCCTATATGGCACCCGAGCAGACCGGACGAATGAACCGCTCGATCGACGCGCGCAGTGATCTATACGCGCTGGGCGTCACCTTCTATCAGATGCTCGCCGGGGCGCCCCCGTTTACCGCAGCCGATCCGATGGAATGGGTGCACTGCCATATCGCCAGGAGGCCTGTGCCGCCCGCCGAGCGTCGGAAGCAAGTGCCCAATTTCCTTTCGGCCATCATCATGAAGTTGCTCGCCAAGACCGCCGAGGAGCGCTATCAGACCGCGGCCGGTCTGGAGAGCGATCTCCGGCGCTGCCTCGCCGCCTGGGAGGCTCGGCAGGGGATCGACCACTTCCCCCTGGGCGAGCGCGACATCCCGGACCGACTGCTCATCCCCGAGACGCTGTATGGGCGCGCGCGAGAGATCGAAGTCTTGCTCGCGGCCTTCGACCGCATGGTCCAGAGCGGCACGCCTGAGCTGGTGTTGGTCTCGGGATACGCCGGCATCGGCAAGTCAGCTGTCGTCAACGAGCTGCACAAGGTGCTGGTGCCCTCGCGCGGCCTGTTCGCCGACGGCAAATTCGACCAATACAAGCGCGACATTCCCTATGCCACACTGGCGCAGGCGTTCCGCAGCCTGCTCCGGGGCCTTCTGGCGAAGAGCGAGGTCGAGCTGGCGCCCTGGCGCGATGCCCTGCACAAGACGTTAGGCCCGAACGGCGGGCTATTGGTGGACCTCGTCCCCGAGCTGAGGCTCATCATCGGCGAGCCGCCGCGGGTACCCGACCTGGCTCTGCAGGATGCGCAAAGGCGCTTCCACCAAGTGGTGCGGCAGTTCATCGGCGTGTTCGCGCGACCGGAGCATCCGCTGGCGCTGTTCCTCGACGACCTGCAATGGCTCGACGCGGCGACGCTGGACCTGCTCGAGGATCTGCTGACTCAGGCGGATGTGAGCCATCTGCTGATGATCGGCGCTTACCGCGATAACGAGGTCGATGCCGCGCATCCTCTGCGGCGCAAGATCGCCGCCATCAAGAACCGCAGCGGCCTCGTTGAGGAGATCGCGCTGGCGCCGCTTGCCACCGAGCATGTCGGGCAGCTGATCGCCGACTCGTTGCGTTGCGAGCCGAGTTATGCCGCGTCCCTGGTGCAGTTAGTGCAGGAGAAAGCGGGCGGCAATCCGTTCTTCGCCATCCAGTTTCTCCACGAGCTCGTCGAGGAGCGTTTGCTTGCGTTCGATCATACGTCGTCGTGCTGGACGTGGAATCTCGATCTCATTCGCGCCAAGGGCTATACCGACAATGTGGTGGACCTCATGGTCGGCAAACTCGCGCGCCTTCCGGCCAACACGCAGGCAGCGTTGCAGCAGCTCGCCTGTCTCGGTAACACCGCCACGATCACGCTGTTGGCCCTTGTTCTGGGAAGATCGGCGGCTGAAGTCGACGCAGCGCTGTGGGAAGCCGCGCACGAGGAGCTGGTCGAGCGACGGCAAGGCTACTACAGATTCACCCACGACCGGGTGCAGGAAGCCGCCTATTCAAGCAAACCGGAAGCCGAGCGTGCGGAAACCCATCTCGCCATCGGCCGGCTGCTCGCGGCGAATACTCCCACAGAGCAACACGGGGACGTGATCTTCGACATTGTCAATCAGCTCAACCGCGGCGTTGCGTTGATCACCTCACGAGACGAACAAGCGAAGCTGACCGAGCTCAACCTGCTCGCAGCCAAGCGCGCCAAAGCGTCTACCGCCTATGACTCGGCACTGACTTATATCAATGCCGGCGCGGCCCTGTTGCCGGAGGATTGCTGGGAGAGCAGGCATGAACTTGCCTTCTCGCTGGAGATCAACCGGGCAGAATGCGAGTTTCTGACCGGTGCGCTGGCGGAAGCGGAGCGACGCCTGATGGCTCTCTCAGACCGTGCGGCCGGCCCTGTCGAGTTAGCCACGGTCTCATGCCTGCGCATCGACCTGTACACGAGGCTCGATCGGAGTAGCGATGCAATTGCTGTTGCTCTCGATTACCTCCGCCACCTGACCATCGACTGGCCACCCCATCCCACGGAGGAGGAGGCGCGAGGTGAATACGACCGCGTCCGGTCCCAACTTGGCGGGCGCCGTATCGAAGCTCTGATCGATCTGCCCTTAATGAGTGATCCGGTGTCTCTAGCGACTCTGGGCGTGCTGACCAGGCTGCTGCCGCCTGCACTATTCACGGATTTGAACCTCTTTTCCTTGACCGTTTGTCGAGCGGTTAATCTCAGCCTTGAGCACGGAAACTGCGATGCCTCGTGCGTTGCCTATATGAGGCTTGGGATGATTGCCGGTCCTCGCTTCGGCGACTACGAGGCGGGATTTCGATTTGGTCTGCTCGGATATGAATTGGTCGAACGGCGCGGATTGACGCGATTTCATGCGCAGACCTACATGCTCTTCGGAGCGCACCTCGCGCCATGGACGCGACATGTCCGGAGTGCGCGTGATTCGCTGCTTCGGGCTTTCGACGTCGCAAACAAAACAGGCGACCTCACGTTCGCCGCGTACGCCCGCGTCAATCTGAATTCGAATCTGCTCGCGGCTGGTGACCCGCTCGCCGAGGTGCAACGCGAAGTCGAGAGTGGCCTCGCGTTTGCGAAAACGGCACAGTTCGGGCTGGTCGTTGACGTTGTCGTCAGCCAACTGCAGCTCATCCGGACCCTGCGGGGGCTGACGTCGAAATTCGGCTCCTTCGACGATGAGCAGTTTGAAGAGCTTCAGACGGAGCGCCGGTTCGCCGAGAATGCCAACCTCATGCGAGCGGACTGCTGGTATTGGATCCGAAAGCAGCAGGCGCGCTTTTTTGCAGGCGACTACGCGGCTGCGATTGAGGCGTCACAAAGGGCGCAGCGGCTGCTGTGGACGTCTATATCGCAGCTCGAAACTGCCGAATACGAATTCTATGGTGCATTGTCCCTCGCGATGGCCTGCGCCTCCGCCGCGCCTCCCCAGCACCGGGAGTACCTCGCGGCACTGGCGGGGCACCGGCGACAGATCCAAATCTGGGCAAAGAATTGTCCGGAGAATTTCGAGAATCGCGCTGCGCTGGTCGAGGCGGAGGTCGCCCGCTTGGAGGGCCGCGAGCTCGATGCCGAGCGCCTCTATGAACACGCTATCCGCTCGGCCCGCGCCAATGGCTTTGTTCAAAACGACGCGCTTGCCAACGAACTGGCCGCACGCTTCTACGCGGCCCGCGGATTTGAGAGAATCGCTCGTGCGTACTTGGCCGACGCTCGGCGTGCTTATTTGCGGTGGGGGGCTGATGGCAAGGTGCGGCAACTCGACCGCGTCTATGCCCACCTGGCAGAGGAAACAGCGGCGCCCGGCCCGACGAGCACGATCGGGACCCCCATGGAGCAGCTCGACCTCGCCACCGTCATCAAGTTGTCGCAAGCGGTCTCGGGCGCAATCGTCCGGGAGAAGCTGCTCATCACCGTCATGCGCACCGCTATCGAACACGCGGGCGCCGAGCGCGGCCTGTTGGTTCTGTCGCACGGGACCGAGTTGCGAATTGCCGCCGAAGCGACCACCGACGGCGACACGGTCGTCGTGCAGCTGCGCGACGAGCCCGTGACTGCAGCGCTCCTGCCGGAGGCGATCCTCCACTACATCTTGCGTACGCGGGAGAGCATCATTCTCGATGATGCCGCAGCCCAGAAACCGTTTTCAGCGGATCCCTACATCATTCAGCGCCAAGCGCGCTCTGTTCTCGGCCTGCCGGTGATCGCTCATGCCAATTTCATCGGCGTGCTGTACCTGGAAAACAATCTGGCTACGCATGTCTTCGCGCCGGGTCGGATCGCGGTGCTAAAGCTGCTCGCCTCGCAGGCGGCAATCGCGCTGGAGAATGCTCACTTGTACCAGGATCTCGCAGAACGCGAGGCTAGGATTCGGCGCCTGGTCGAGGCCAACATCATCGGGATTATCATCTGGGAGCTTGGAGGTCGGATTCTGGAGGCGAATGATGCGTTTCTCCGCATCGTAGGATACGATCGCGAGGATCTCATTTCGGGCCGCCTACGCTGGACTGACCTTACACCGCCGGAGTGGCTCGACCGCCACATGCGATTGTGGATCCCGGAGCTAAAGATGATGGGGAGCGTGCAGCCGTTCGAGAAGGAATATTTCCGCAAGGACGGCAGCCGCGTGCCCGTGTTGATCGGCATGGCTGCATTCGACGAGCGACGAGATTACGGCGTCTCTTTTGTCGTCGACCTGACGGAGCGCAAGCGGTCGGAAGAGGCACTGCGGCAGAGCGAGGAGCGCTTTCGCACCCTTGTACAATTCTCCTTCGACGTGTACTGGGAATCCGATGCGCAGCATCGCTTCACCCGCCAGGAGTTCGGCGAACGTCTTGCCGACGCGCCGGCGCCTGGCTCTGAAATTGGGAAGACGCGGTGGGAAGTGCCCTATTTGGAGCCTGACGCGGAGGCCTGGCGCAAGCACCGGGAGACGCTCGATGCCCACCTGCCGTTCCGTGATTTCGAGCTGGCGCGGCCTACGCCTGACGGCGGCAAACGCTACGTGTCCATCTCGGGACTGCCGGTCCTCGACAATGCAGGGCGCTTCATCGGTTACCGCGGCGTCGGACGGGACACCACCGAGCGCAAGCGGGCCGAAGAGACCTTGCGGGAGGTGCAAAGGGAATTGGCGCATGCGAACCGCCTCGCCACCATGGGTGAGCTCACGGCCTCGATCGCCCATGAAGTAAGCCAGCCGATCGCTGGCGCATCGATGAATGCCGATGCCGCCCTGCATTTCTTGGACAGAAACCCGCCGGCTGTTGGGAGAGCCAGGGACATGCTCGGTTATGTTGTGAACGACACTGATCGAGCCCGCGACATCATCGGGCGGATACGTGACCTCATCAAAAAAGCACCGCCGCTGAAGGATCGCCTGGATATCAACGAGGCCATCCGGGGCGTGATCGAGCTCGCCCGCAGCGAAGCGGTGAAGAACGACGTCGCGATGCAGGCGGAACTCGGAGACGGTTTGCCACTCGTCGAAGGTGATCGCGTCCAATTGCAGCAAGTGATCCTGAACCTGATGGTCAATGCCATCCAAGCCATGGGCACGGTCGCAAGGGGATCGCGAAGCGTGCTCATTACGACCGCTCGGGCCGAATCTGACGGCATTATCGTCGCGGTGAAGGATTCGGGACCAGGATTGGCCCCGGACGCTCTCAAGCGCATCTTCGACCCCTTCTACACGACGAAGCCTGGCGGTCTGGGGATGGGACTGTCGATCTGCCGCTCGATCATCGAAGCGCATGCTGGGCGCCTGTGGGTGACGTCCAATGCGCCCCATGGCGCGACTTTCCACTTCACGCTGCCAGCCCACCCGGGCAGCGCGTCGTGACCATCCCGTATGGGTTGCTTTTGAGACGCCGCTCCGGCGTTCACGCCAGTTCCGAAGTGTCAATCTGGAGTGGGCCCTGGGCCGGACAGGGGCGAATTTAAGATTTGACGGCTATGCCGGGCTTTCGAACGACGAAAGCCCATGGCCAAGCACCGCATTCAGAGCATCGAGTTCAAGCGTCAGCCGCCATGTTGCAACGACTGACAGCGATCACGACCAGCCTCCAGGGGCCGCCATAGTTGGCGGCCTCGTTCATGTCCGGCTGAGATTGTCGCCTATTGGCCCATCGCGTCCATACTCAGCCGTCCGCGTTTGGTCCGCTTCTTCGGACCAAGCGGACACGTCATGCCGCCGCCCGATTTCGCCGCGCATCGCGATCTTGAGCGCATCGTCCGGTAATGGCTGCTGGAGCGCCTTCGCTTTGTTCCCTCGCGACCTCACAGATTGCGAACCATTAGAGCCGTGTCGAAGCCCTTCCAGTTAGTGCGATCAAGGACCAACCAACCGAGCCTCGCATAGAACCCGGCGGCATCAGTGGTGTAGAGGTAGAGCCGCGAAAGCTTTCGCTGTCGCGCTTGATCCTCGATCGCGGCGACCAATGCGGCGCCTGCTCCTTTTCGCCGATACTCAGGGACGACGAACAAGCCTGCAAGCCATGGCGACACATCATGGTTAGGCTCGATCTCGGACTCGACGAGAAGGCATGTGCCGATCGGCTCGCCATCGGCCTTCGCGATAAGCGCCACACCATGGCTCTGATCGGAAGTAAACAACTCCAGCGATCTCAATTCTTCTTCGAAGGACGCTTGGAGTACCGAAAAAGCACCGGCGCGCCATCGCGCGCAGACAGCCAACTCCGGCGTATCGGGTCTCACGATGAACGTTTGAATGCCGGTCATAGGAACATCTGCGCCGCTTCCCGATCTTCCTCGTCCGCCCCACGCATCACGATCTTGAGCACATCATCCGGCAACGGCCGTCGCCGCGCCTTGGCCTCATCCCACGGCGCACGCATCCACGCATCGCGCTCGTCATCGGGCTATCACTCTTTTCGCCACGCGCCCATGCGGCATGCTTCCGCGCCGTCCAATCGCGCTCTTGTCGCCACGCTTCGAAATCGGCCTCCAGTGCTTGAACACGAAATCAGTCCTTAGATCTGGTGCCATCGCAACCAACCTCTCAGCAGGTTTAATGACTTCCATGCACTAGAATCGGGAACTCTGAAGTCTCGGACGAGGTTACAGAACCGCCAAGAGGATTGAAAGATGAGCGATCGTGCGCGCAGTAGCACTGCCGTCGCGCCCGCCGGACCGGGAAGGCGACCCTGAGATCGCGTCCCTGGATAGGCGCTCATGTTGATGATCGGCTGGTCCGGATCGCCCAGTTCGGCAGCAGGATCTGAGAGGGCGACCGCCACACAAAGGAATGGCACTCCAGGCGACCGTGCCAGCATGATGCGTCGCAACACGTGAAGCGATTGCCGTCAATCTGCAATTGATGTCTTATCGATGCCTTGTACTTTGTTCGGACTGATTTCAGAGTTGATAGTTCTAGGGAGGGAATTGCGATGCTGCGGATCTTGCTCTCATGCTTTTTCGTGACGGCTTTTTCGCTATCTGCCATGGCAGCCGACGGGGATCCAAAACGACAGGTTGAGGGAATCGCTTCCGAATATGCGGCGAGCTTCAACAAGCAGGACGGCGCTGGAATTGCCGCGCTGTTCGCGACCGGCGGAATCCACGTCAATCCGGCGGGGCCGCGCTCTGACATCGCGGAATTTTATCAAGGCGCCTTCAAGGCAGGGTTCGACCACGAAGAAATCACAGTGGACCAGGCATGGCCGCTTGGGACGAACATGGCGCTCGCCATCGGCGGATACCGTCTCACGGGCAAGAATCAAAGTGGTGCGCCCCTCGAGACAGGAGGCATCTGGACGGCGACCTACGTGACTGAGGGTGGCAAGCTCAAGATTCGTTTGTTGTCGGCGATGCCCAAGCCTCCGGCTCCGAAGTAGGGGCACCTCATGTTCGACGCGCCCAACACGGACGCTTTTGCGTGCGGTCCTCGATGAGGTCTGCGAGAGCATTTCGCGGTGCGAGATCGGCGTGCGCACGCCCGTCGCATCGAAGATTTAGGAAGCGGCCGAAGTCTCGCAAAGGATTGAGGCGAGTTGGGCGCGAAGCCCTTCGGGGGCCGACCAGTAGTGCTGACCGAAGGGGGGGTGAATTTTCAGGTCACGGTCATGAAGATCCTGGTGAGCTATCCGGACGGCTTCGCCGTGATGGCGGACCTCAAGCGCGACATGGCGATCCTGGCGACGAGCGGGCGCGACTGGTCCGAGCGGACTAAGCGCTTGGCCGCGCGCGCGCCGGATCTGGATATCTTTTCCCAAGCTCTCGTCGAGCGTCTGAACGGCGGGTGGCGCATCACCGACAAGGGCCGCACCGTGCTCGAAACGATGGAGGCCCGTCAGCGCGATCCGGAGCACGTAGTCGAGGGGGCCGCATCCGAACTGTGTAGTCCCGCAGCGCCTCCGCCGCGGCTTGCGGCGAATAGAGGCATTCGCCGTTCGGACCGCCGGCGAGATCGACGCATGGCTCGCGAACGCATTCGAGCAAACGCCTCCTGAGCCATTTTTCCAGAGACGTCGCATCGCGCGACACCGAGGGGAGGAGTTACTTCGGAGAACCGCGAAAGGTAGGTCGCGCCACGAGACGACCACCGAGGGTACCCGCAACGAAGGCAAGCACTATTCGCGTAGATATCGATCGCCCTCCGCTGGCGGCACGTCAGGTGAATCGAGATGAGCCGGACGGTCCAAGGAAATTGGCGTTCCGAATGCGATGTCCTATCAGAATGTAAGGACGCGTTTGTCGGCCGAGCGTATCGTCGTATCGGCGGGGCCCTTTCGAAAAACCAAGAAGATCGGGTCGCGGGCCGAAGTTTGCGTAGAGCGCTCACGTCTTATCTCTGGTCCGGTTCATGGCCATAAAGAACTCTTGCGGAGCTTCGTTCAACCGTAGGGATGGAAAACTACGATGATCTGCTATTACTCACAATCATAGATGTAAGGAGCGCTTGCCGCCGGACGTCTGCGGGGACGGCGAGCAAGGCCATCTGCGTCCGGTTCAACAACTGGGGAGGCGGCCGCGATACAGCGCTTGGGGATTAACTTGCATGTCCGCGGCAGCGCAGGTTCGGAAGCATGAGCAGGCGTTCGAGTTGGGTAGGCCGATCAGCATCCGCCGTATGAGGTAATCGGCTCCCCTGATCAATGATTCTCTGCCTAGTGATCAGTGTCGGCGGCCGCCGGTGTGAGCAATTGCAAAAACGATATTGCTTGCTCTCGAGCGCCCACGCGATACGCTGCATTCATTTGCAGATCGGGTTCATTTGAGACGGGCTAGGGCATTGCCGTGACCAATGATACTGCGGTTTTCGATGCGTTGCGTTTTGAGGCGGAAAGTGGCGACAGAGTCGCGACGGGTCTGATAGGCACTCGCGAAGCGATCGTTCGAGACGGGCTTATCATCGATCCGTTATCGCTCGGCTATTGTCCCCACGAATGGATCGATGGGAGCGGGTACGTCGACCCTGAACTTGCGCGGAAGTTCTGCTACTTGCTGGCATTTTGAGGCCGCGGCCGTTGAATCGGCACAGCAGTCATACCATAAGCAACGTCCAAGCCGGAGACTGACAATGCGAACGCTCCTTCTACTCTGTGCTGCTTTGGCATGTTTTTCTGCATCGATCATTCTGAGTACGTCCGGCGCTCATGCGGTATTCTGGCGCGGCCTGACTGCACCAACCAACATCGACTATCACGGCTGGGTTATCGTCAGGGAGCTTCCGCCCAGCCCCTGCCAGTGGATACGGGTGAGTGGCGGCTACTACGTCCGGCAGTGCGTCTACTAGAGACGTGTCTTTCTAGCTGCAGGCGTAAGCGCTTACCTTGGAAGGCATTCGCTTCCTGCGGGGATCTGGTCGCCCGTCAAGTACTCGAAAGCCTAAATGACCGACGACAATCGTCGCATCTGACACGGCCTTGGCTGGTATGTGAAAGCATCCTGACCGGCCGTGGAGGAGAGGAAGGGCGGCTGCCGGTGGGCAACAGAGTTGATGGAGAAGACTTGCCCGACGTATCGATCGAGGATGTGGAGGCGACACGAAGAAGATCCGCCATTGAAATGGAGGCGACCAACAGTCGCGTTAGGTGATCTTCTGCCTACGCGGCGATGTTGAACGACGCAATCAGAGCACGCACGTGGGTTTGCCAGCTCACGATGGTGCTGGCCCGCACGGAGATACAGCTCGCGGTTACATCCATCCACTCGTTTGGCGATCAACTCGCATTCGACAGCGAGGTTTTCAACACGTTCCAGCTTGGCTTGGACACAAAACAGGGCAGGGATGAGGGCGTTCCTCGGCGTCGACCAAGTCCTATGCACCTGCGGATCTGCTGGTCAAAGACGTAAGCTACAGCAGTGACGCAGCTGGTGCGGCCGGAACGAGCGATCATAGTGCGCTGGGTGCGAGGATCTGGATCGAGTCGGATGGCACCGTTCACTACGACAAGGGCGACATCAATCCCCTTCTTCAGGGGCTCGCCGTTGGTCAAACACTAAATGATTCTTTCACTTACGCCATTCAGCTCGGCAACGGTACGCTCAGCTGGGCCACGGTGACGCTGCAGTTTAGCGGCGCAAACGACTCGGTTTATATTACGTCGAGCCCACAGAGCGGCGCAGTTGTGGAGGACGCGGCGACGACGCTGGCCCCTTCAGATTCGCTGACCGCGGCCGGAACGATAAGCTTCACCGATGCGGACCTGAGCGATACGCACACCGCGAGTTTCGTCGCCGCTGCGAGCAACACCACAGCGCTCGGCACCTTTTCGCTCGACCCGGTCAGCGAGGCGGTCAATGCGGCGAACGGCTCAGTGCAGTGGCACTACGCGTTGAACAACGCGGCAGCGCAGTACCTTGCCGAGGGCCAGAGCGTGGCCGAGAGCTTTGTCGTCACGGTCAATGACGGCCACGGCTCGACCGCGACCCAGACTGTAACGGTCACGATCACCGGCACCAACGATGCTGCCTCGATCACGTCGGGCAACCAGAGCGGCGCAGTGGTGGAGGACGCGCCGGCGACGCCAAGTCCGTCCGATTCGCTGAGCGCTTCTGGGACTATCAGCTTTAATGACGTCGATCTCAGCGATGGTCACACAGCGAGTTTCGCGGCCGCTGCGAGCAACACCACCACACTCGGCACCTTTTCGCTCGACCCGGTGAGCGAGGCGGCCAACGCCGCGAACGGATCGGTGCAGTGGCACTACGCGTTGAACAACGCGGCGGCGCAGTACCTCGATGAGGGCCAGAGCGTGGCCGAGACCTTCCTCGTCACGGTCAATGACGGCCACGGCTCGATTGCCACACAAAGCGTGACGATCACGCTGACCGGCACCAACGACGCGCCGGTTGCGGTTGCCGACACCAACTCGGGCAGCGAGGACACCACCATCACCGGCACGGTCGCGACCAACGACAGCGACGTCGATGACGGGGACATCGATGTTCTGCTCGAGCAGGTGGGTCGCGAAGCTGTGCCGCAAGGTGTGCAGCGAGACGCGCTTGTTGATCTCCGCCATCTGGGCGGCGCGGTTGATGGGTCTCGACGGAGAGTCGAGTTTATAAGCTCATTCATCGACCCGAAGATGCGTGATCAACGCAAGCCCCCCGACCCATCGGCAAGCCCATGCCGCCGGCAAGCACAGGTCGAGGAGACCCGGCGCGTGCTGCGAGTGTGCGACGCGGCCGACCGCGCGATTGACAATCAGCTGTCGCGTTCCTCCGGCGGCGCGCTGCCGAGGAAGTAGCGACTGTCGCGCGACCGTTGAGGAAGTTGGTCATCCTGCTGCGAGCCTGCTACGCGGCTTGCTAGAGGTCCGCAGCACCGAATAGCGACCGAATAGCGGACAAAGTACGGTCCCTGTTGGTCGCTCGAACGAGTTGGCCTGAATCCGCTTCTGAACCGAGAACCGATCATGCGCGTACGGTGCGCAGGAAATGCACGACCTCGTCCTTGAGTCGGGTCGACTCGCGCGACAAAAGCCCAGCAGATGACATGAGCTGCACCGACGCGCTGCTCGTTTCGGCCGCGCCGCGCTGCACATCGGCGACGCCGGAACTGACTTCGCTGGTGCCCTGGGCAGCCTGCTGGATATTGCGAGCGATCTCGCTCGTCGCCGCGCCCTGCTCCTCCACCGCGGCGGAGATGGCCGTGGCGATTTCGGCCATTCTGGAAATCGTGCCGCTGATATCCGCGATGGCCGCGACCGATTTTCCAGTGGCGTCCTGCATACCACCGACCTGCTGGCTGATCTCTCCCGTCGCCTTGGCGGTCTGTTCGGCCAGCGCCTTAACCTCGGCCGCCACCACGGCGAAGCCGCGACCGGCTTCGCCCGCGCGCGCTGCCTCGATCGTTGCATTGAGCGCCAACAAATTGGTTTGGCCGGCGATGCTGTTGATAAGATCGACGACGTCGCCGATCCGAGCAGCCGCCTGCGCAAGACGCTCGATCTGCTCATTTGTGGTGCGCGCCTGTCGCACCGCCTCGTCTGCGATACGCGAGGACTGCTGCACCTGACGGCCGACTTCTCCCACCGAGGCTGCCAATTGTTCCGACGCGGACGCAACCGACTGCACATTGGTCGTCGCTTCCTCCGAGGCGGCGGCCACGCCGGTTGCCACACCTTGGGTCCGCTCGGCCGTCCCCGTCAGGATGCTCGCCGACGCCTCAAGCTGGGTCGAGGTCGAGGAGACGGTCTGCACGATCTCGCCCACTGCAGTTTCGAACGCATCAGCAAGACGGTGCATCTCGCGCCGCCGGAGATCGGCCTGCTGGGTGTCCTGCTCGGCCTTGGCTTCCTCGGCCGCCTTCTTGGCGATCAGCGCCTCCTTGAACACCTGCAACGCATCGGCCATTTGCCCGATCTCGGTGCGCTCGCCCCGATGCGTCACTGCCGCCGAAAGATCGCCGCCGCTGAGGGCTTGCATCGGCGAGACGATCGCGGCGATGCCTTGCGAGACGCTTCTTACCAAAAGGAAGGCAACGAGAGCCCCGACGACTCCGGCGATCGTCGCCATCGCCAATAGCATGTTGAAGGCATGGCTGTAGGCGCCCGCTGCCTGCACTCCCGCCTCGCCAGCGCCTTTGTTGTTGAGGTCGATGGCACTAGCCAGGACCTTGTCGGCGTTCAGGCCGATGGGATTGACAGTCTTGCTGTTGAGCTCATTGGCCTCTTGGGGAAAACGGCCCGCCGCCGCGCGCGACAGACGCAGCACCTCCTGCGCGCCCTTCATGTACTCATTCCAGAGACCTCGCCATTCATCGTAGAGCGCACGCTCCTGCGGACTGGAGATGAGCTTCTCGTAGTCCGCAATATTCTGCGCAATTCTCTCGGCGACCTGCTCGATCCGCTTGTCAAACTCCGCCTTGTCTTCCGCACGGTCGATCAAGAGGTGCTGCCGCACCGCGGTCCGGTAGGTGATGGTGGATGCGCGCAGCTCGCCGAGCACGCGGACGCTCGGAAGCCAATTGGTCTGGATGTCGACGACCGCGGCGTTGATTACCTGCATCTTCCAGGTTGCGAACGCGCTGGTGGCGATAAGTGCCAGCAAGAGGCCGGCGACGACGGCGGTGATCTTGGTTCGGATGGGCAACTTGGCAAACATGGCATGGCTCCCGAAAAAAACTGAAATAGAAATGCCCGCCCGTCGCAATGCATCTGACGGTTGGTCGTCTCTCCCCCGGCCGGGACCAATTGCCGTCAGTCCCATGCCAGCGGAAGTTGTATCGATCTTCCTTTAAGCGTTTATTACCTATTGGCGCTACTAGGCCGCGGAATTACGGATTGTTTTCAATATGGCTATGTTTCTGTCAGGTCCGGTCTACCCTTGAGAGCTCGACCAGCGGAAGGGGCCTGGATTTCGTCGGTATGGGCCAATTCCGGAAGTTAGTCGTTCGATAAAATAGTCAGATCGGCCGCCCTCATTAGCGCGGCCGATCTCCGTCGACGACTGCGGAGGCGCTATTCGCTCATTCGGTTATTCCGCCCTACCATCTGCACCTTCTTAACTTCCTCTGCCGTCAGCTTCGGTCGGTCGATCTTGAGCGTCAGCTTGTTGAGCTTGCCGGCGAACTTCATCGGCACCTGCCTAATTCTTGTCGTCGACCGGGGTACCGGTGTCGGCGCCGACGTCAAAGGTCTCGTCCCATTGCAAGACAAGCGGAACCGTGCGGGGCGACGACCTTGCCATCGACCTTGAGCACGCTGGTGCGGCCCCCGGCCGATGCCGCCCCGCTGTTGAATGCAAGTGTGGCTAGGCGCCGAACCGTCCGCCCTGGGTGACCAGCATCCTCCCGCGGGATCTCTGCCTACGCCGTATTCGTGTAAGCGCGGTGTCAGCAATGGCTTCGACCCACGTCGGCCCCCCGTCGCCGGCCGCCGAAACCAACAAATGCAACGCGGCCCCGTGGGATCGAAATAAACAGCCAGCAGCTGTATGAGCGATTTAAAGTTCGCTTGGATCAAATGCCAATGGGTAGGCGCTTTGATGAGCACCAAAAGCAATCGGCGCTAAAATTCCAGCAAACGCAAACCCTTGCGTGACGCTCATTCAACCTCCTAGCGCTCATTTAATATTTTGCCCATTTTTTTTGTGTTTAATTTATACATTTAATATGATATTTTAACGGCATTTATTTGATTCAGGGCATTGAGATTGGATCGGCTCCCAGATTTTGACGAACTCGTTTTGGTGGCAAGGGGGCCGATTGACAATCGATTTGCGCTCTGCGGTGTGAACCCTTTACTCGGAGAAAAATTATGGAGCAGAAAGGTTCTCATTCGACACGCATCCCAAAGTCAGGCTCAATCAGCTTCGGCCGTTCGAAAGCAGATTGCATGATTCGCAGCATCTCCGCATACGGTGCCGCCCTGGATATTGTTGGAGATGGAAAGATTCCCGACGACTTCGCGCTTACCGTCATTCCGGACGGTGACCTGCGCCGGTGTGCAGTGGTCTGGCGTAAAGACAAGCGTATCGCCGTCGCATTCTATTGACACGCCACCAACTCATGCGGATGCAGGTGGAAGTTCTTAGGGCCATAGGCGCGCCGGTGACGAACAGGGGCTGGTGCACAGAAACCCGGCTTTAACATAACCAATCAACCCTACCTGCCGACGCGCGTGTCACCAACCGCATGCGGTGAGGTGTTGTTTTTTTTGGAAGCTACCCAAAACGGCTCTGGTCAGGCCTGTCAGGAGGAAAGACTTATGGCCGAGAAGTGGATGGAGCAGCCCATCTGGGATCCGATTGCCCTTGCAGCGCAACTGCGTAACATCACGAAACAAACCCAAGTACTGATGCGGCACTTCACGCCTCATGAGTCTGACGCGATTAAGTTCGGCGTGGGCGAATGGTCAATGCTTGGGTTCGAGTTTTTCGAGTTCATGACGAGGATGATGACCGACCCGGCGGTGGTCGCACGCGCGCAGATCGGCCTATTCTACAACATGGTAGGTATCTGGCAGAACACCGCGGTACGCCTACTCAGGCTGCGTGCACGCGAGGCCGATACCCCAAATGATAAACGGTTCAAGCATCCGGAATGGAGCGAGAATGCTGTCTTCAGCTTCGTGAAAGACAGTTATCTTGTTGCGGCAGCGTCGGTTCTTTCTGCCATCCGCGAAGTCAAAGGCATGGACGAGGCCTCTGCCCGGAAGGTCGACTTCTATACCCGCCAGCTGGTTGATGCCCTGTC
>NZ_FNCU01000040.1:0-66973 GCF_900099855.1 Bradyrhizobium sp. Rc2d
CGCAAAGCCAAGGTTGCGGTTGCCCGAAAACTTGCTGTCATTCTGCATCGGATGTGGATCGATGGTACCGAATTTAAATGGTCATCAAAGGATGCTGCTGATCAGCCTGCATAAAGGATAACGAGTTCCCGCCGAACAGCGGGAGCGAACGTCCCTGCCGGGACGCTGGCGTTGGTGAGATCGCCCCTGGCTTTGCGGTGCTCGAAAGGGCAAAGCGCGCTTCACACATTGATCCGCTAACGTCATCTTACGCCATCATGCGGAGGGCACGCCCCTACCGCGGAGAGAACCATGGACCCGGCAAGGATGTTCAAGGAGAGATTGACCTCGCGCCCGGAATTAGAGAACAGCCAGGGTCCGAAGCCGAACAGCGCTTAAGTCGCTATCACGTCAGCTGCCAGCAGTAGTCCGGACATCCTTACGATTTGAGGGAAAGCAGTCTTGAGATTAGCCCGGCGGTCAACAGAGTCGCCGGACCGTCTGGCGCTATGGCGTAAACGAGCGCGCGGCGGTTATGCGCCGCCGGGTCTTGCTCGATCTCGCGGGCGGCTTGCACGGCCGCGAGAACGGTGGGTCGCTTTTCGATCCGATATTGGCCGCGCCCGAGAAACAGCGAGGCGGTGAAGTGATCCGCTTTCCGGATCGCATATCGATGTCCGAAAATTGCGTCATGCGTTGATCCCCTTTTCGGCGCGCAGACCCGCAAGTCGGAATTGATGCTCGATTGTGCCGGCCAGCGGCTCGACCAGCGGCCGGGCCCGATCCTGTACGTCGGACCGAACAAGCAATTCCTGACCGAGCAGTTCGAGCCGCGCGTCCTGGCGTTGCTCGATCAATCGCCGACGTTGACCGCGAAGCTGGCGCGCGGCAAGCGGATGACGAAAACGCGCAAGATGATCGGCGGCGTGCCGTTCCGCCTCGCGCATTCGGGATCATCGACCGCCCTCAAGTCCGATCCGGCCGTACTCGCGCTGATCGACGAATACGATGAAATGGTCACGAACGTGAACCAGCAAGGTGGCCCGCTCGGCCTGGTCGAGCGGCGCGGCGATACCTATGCCGACTTTGTTTGCGTGGTCACGTCAACGCCGAAAAGAGGACAGGTCGCAGCGGTCGAGGACCAAAAAAGCAAGCTGGTCTTTTGGGACGTTGCCATGTCGGAAGATATCGCAAGCCCGATTTGGCAACTCTGGCAGCAACGCACCGGCACCACTGGTGCTGGCCGTGTCCTCATTGCGAGGAATATTTCGTCCCGCGCTTCAATCTGATGCGCTGGCCGCCGAACAGCACGCCGATGGCGGCGGCGCGCGCGGTCTATCTCGAATGCCCGCATTGAGCTCGCTGCTGATCGGCGGTGCATTCATCGCCGCCGGCATCCTGACGTGGCTGCTTTGGTATCAAAACCGCAATCCGACTTGAGGCACGGCCATGATCGCGACACCGAGGATTTCCGGCTCCGGATCGGTGGCGTCCGCGAGGAACTGTACAAGCTCGGCGCGGGCGATGTCGTCGAGGCTTCTCGGGCATGACGATCTTGTCGGCCGCGATGGCACGGATTTGTCGCCGCTGCCGATGTTCAAGGATCATCCGGATTGGCTGCTCTATTGGCTGATCGTCAATGGCTTCATCTCGGAATTCATTCGACGGCGCGGCACCGAAGTGGTCCAGACGCAAGCCTATGTCCCCGATGTCGGGCACGTTGACGTTTTGAAGCTCGTGGATACGAGCGTCCCGCCGCCGAAAGGCTGATCAATGCTGACCGCGATCTTCTCGCAATTCGGAATGTCGATCATCAACGGCGTGCTCGACAGGTTTCTCGATGCTTTCAAGGCATACGAGAACAAGCAAATCTCGATCGAGGAATTGAGGACCCGTCTTTACGAGGCGATGCTCGGCGTGGTCAAGGAGATCGAAGTCGCGCACGCCGACGCGCTTGCGAAAACCTATCAGGCGTTCATGGGCGCGCTGGCGCAATCGCCGCTGATGCAGCGCGTGTGGGCGACCGCCGTGCTCTCGCAGCTATTCGTGCTGGTCTATCACCAGTTCGGAATTCGGCTGATCGTGCTGATCATCCGGGCGGCCTATGAGCCGCGCTGGCAATATCCGTCGAGCGGGACGACGGTCGAGTGGGCCTATTTGCTGCTCGGCGCGTTGATGGGCATGGGGCCGATGGTGATGCGCGCCGGCCCCGGCGCTGGATCGTTCGCCGATCGGCTTAAGGCGATGGTTGGGGCGGGCCCAGCATAGAGCTGCCGACGTTCAAGAGTTGCGAAATGGCGGTGATAAGCTGCGCGGTCGCGAACGGCTTTTGCAGCAGGACGCTATTGGGCACGCCTTGCACGGGCCATTCGCCAGCATGACCACCGGTCATGTATACGACAGGGAATGCAGGATCGATCAGTCTGGCCTGTCGCGCGACCTCCCACCCGCCGGTGGGACCGTCGAGTTTAATATCGGTCACCAGTGCTCTGTAGTGGACCACGCCACTTTTCAGCAAGGTTACTGCCTGCTCACCGGAAGCAGCCGAAGTGAAATCAAAGCCTGCATCTCTCAAGGCTTCTTGAAGGATATGCTGCAACTCCTCTTCGTCTTCGGCAATGAGGACTACAGGCAGCTCGTTCATTCGCTTCCCCAGCGCGATCTTCTCGGTGCAATGCGGAATTACGCACGGTGCGGGGTTCCAGTTCCCAACAATTGAATTGTACTTTTGGCTGACGACCGCTGCTGCTGATTTTCGCTGAGTTGCTTGAAAGCAAACTCCTAACCCGTTCTTCGGCGCTGGCTGGCTTGTGCCGTAGCCGTGGCCCAGCCTGCGGTATCGGCTGTCAACCGTGCGACTCGCCGAGGGCCGCTCCAGAATTCTATCACCGGGTGCGCTTCGAGGAATTTCACAGCTCGACGCTTAGCATCATCGTCGCAGTCGCACTCCAGCTCATAGGTCGCATGGGTGACGCCCCACAGATCGACTGCATATGCCACGTAACGCATGGGTCCTGCACACTAAGAGGACGTCGGCTGACCGATTAACGACTCGTGCGCGCCCTGTTTGTTCCTCCTGTATCGAGTTTTCCGCCCCCAGCAGGACAGCGCGTCAAAGCTCGCGGTCTATCGCGGGGTGGCTGCGGTTCTTGACCTTGATCCAGAACTTTTGCGGGCCGCCGCGGTATGGCCGATCGCGATGCGGGGTGGCCGTTTCAGTCAGGATTCCGGTCACGACACGACATCCAGCGGGACGCTGCAAACGGCGGCACCATCCTCGTCGATAACGAAGATTGCATACTTTTTGCCGATCAGTTGCGGTCTCGTTTCGCGCAGCGATCGAGCGAGCTTGATAGCTTCTGTCCGCGCCTCCGCCTCGCCCGGCAGGTCATGCACGCCGAAATCCGAGACCAACTGGGAATCGATGAGCTTGAAGGAAAAGAGAGGCATCGAAACTTGCCTGGGTTCGTGCCAAAGCGAAGCCCCCGCCAGCGTTAGGAAGGCGGGGGCTCGCGGATGGATGGTTCGAGGCTAGGGAAAACCTAGGTGTCGCACCAAGGACCCGCAGTTATCAGAACGCCATCATGAGGCCTCGTGTACCGCGCAAATGTTGGGCAGGTCGCGCAAATAAGAGGCCGTTGCGCGAGAGCAGGCGCACACTCTTGTCCTCCCGGATCACCAGCATCCGGTAGCCATCATGCTTTACTTCGTGGATCCAGTCCGGCCCGTTCGGGACTCCTGCGGTCGCCAGGCACAGCTCGTATGCCTTAAACATACTAAGCAGATAAATAATTCGGCGCGAAATTGCGAGTCCCAGCCTCAGCGCCTCGCCGCTCTCTCCACGAACTTCAGGACGCATGCCGGCACTTCGTACTCGACAACTCTGCGGCCTAGCTCATCTGCGATCTCTACGGTTACATCGCGCGACCATCCCTCTACCGTGTTGAAGGCCACGATGCGAGTGGGATGCTCATATAGGCCGTCCATCAGGTGCCGCATCAGCGTCGCGCGACCGGTGTCCTCTTCGGCTGTTTCGCACCAGGCTCGCCGGCCGGCAAATTCCTCGACCACAAGGTAGACATCCGGGTGTGCTGCCATAGGAGGCACAATCGACGGGGAGCGGCTCATACCCCAGAAAACTCCAACAAAATTGCAAGTTCCACTCGCTATTAAATCAAGAAATAAATAACACATAATACCAATTAAACAATTAAATCGTGCAAACTATTTAAATTTTGATTAGGCTAGGAATGGTTCGGGGGAAATTGCGAGGCGAACCATGCACTTCCTATCGGCGGGTGATCTATTTCTCATATCCGCGATGACAGGGACGGTCTTGCTGGTTGAGATCGGACTTTTCATCATTTTGGGCATGATCTAACGGACGCCAGGAAGCGGGGCTTTACAGCATCACCGTTGCTTCTTGCGCTGCTTGCCTGCTCAATCGATCCTCGGCTGGAAGATGGGAGCGGAAGCCGTGGGGCTCAGCATCACCGCGCAGGAGTTCGCCTTCGACAACATGGCGCGCTTCATCGGCAACACGCTGACGGCATTGGGACGGCCGGTCACCAGGTTGCGCTTCCCGAGCAAAGACGTGCCGGCGGACACGATGAAGATCCTGGCGCTCGACGACGCGCGCCCCGAGGCCAGCCGCCGCCTGATCCAGCAGGCAAGCAACGACGCCGATCTCGCCAAGAGCGCCTGCGACGATCCCAACAATCCCGAAGGACGGATGGTGAAGGCCCTGATGATGGGCCTGCCCGCGATGCCGAAGACCGGCGTATAGATGGAGGTGGCGAAATGAAGGACTGCAGCGAACGGGTGTCCGGCTTCGAGCGCGCCGCTGTGCGCATGTCGAAGGACGACCGCGCCGATATCTTCGGTAAGGCCAAGATCAACCGGGCTCAAGTCTGGCCTCGAGCGCAACGGCAGCCCCAAGGCGATCGGGTCGCGCACGCAGGGCTCCTACGCCATGAAGACCATGATCCTGCACGACCGCGGCGACTATGACGTCGATGACGGGGTCTACTTCAAACGCGACAGCCTGAAGAACGACCAAGGCGAGGACCAGTCCCCCGAAGACGCCAGAAAGATGGTCAGCGACGCGCTGCAGGACAAGCGTTTCGCCGACCAGTCCGAACCCCGTAACAACTGTGTGCGGGTCTACTACAAGCAGGAAGGCTACCACGTCGACGTGCCGGTCTACCGCGAGAACCGCACCACGGATCCCATCACGAACGCGGAGAAGAAGTGGTTCGAAATCGCAGCCGGCGACAAGTGGAGGACATCCGATCCGCTCGCCAACACGAAATGGTTCAAGGACGCGAACGCCACGAAGTCGCCGGATGCCAGCGCCGCCGGTGCCGGGCGATCGCGTCCGGACCGTACAGGCGGCGCTCGCCGAAGCGTTCAAGCTCCTCACCGAGAACGAGACTCAGCAGCACGACGACGACTTCCGCGAGGATTTCGGTCTCTACTGGCTGAACTGGGCCAACAGATCCGATCTTCGCGTCGAAGTCATGCCGGGCACGGAGGGTGCCAACGAGTCGATGCTCGGCCGCGCGGCTCTGATGGAAGGGCGGGTCTTCGTATTCCCGGACAAGGGCTACGCTGGCAGGTTCTGCACGAACTTGACCGGAGTCGCGTCGAAGTGGCTCAAGGAAACGCCGGTCATCTCTATCGATCCTCTGCCAGCTCCCGATCGCTATCCTGAAACCGCCGACGAACTGAGGGCTCTCGTCGAGGCGCGATCGCAGGGCGGCACCGACCTGCTGGCGCGCCTGATGGCCAACGCTCCCAAGGAGGCGTTCGTCGTCCTCGCCGGCAAGGCTCCCTTGAGCCGCGAACATTACGCCGCCGTGTACCCTCGCCGGCCGTTGGATCGCGAAGGTCGACCGCTCAACCGGCGGGCCTTGCGGACCTCGGGGGCAGCGCGGTCGGTCACGGAACGGCCAAGGCCTTAGCGCATTCGATCCGTGCGGACTTCCCGATGATCGGCTTCGTGGAGAGCTACGTAACCACGTTCGCTACCTTCGCGCGGGCTTTCGACGAAGGCGGCAGGACGGCCTGTTCAAGTGCTTGTGCTAGGAACTATGGAGCGGGAGTGTTCAGATATCATCGCTAGATTCAAGAAGGCCATCAAATCGTTAGCCGAGGTCGTCAACGGATTCGATATCACGGGAGATGCGGATTTCGTTCTATACGTTACCGACGGCGCGGTCGTGATGTTTATGATGCCTTTTGTACGAAACGCACCGCCGAGGTGACGGACTCAGGCAAGAAACGAAATTGTTCGTTCGTTACGTACTGTATCTGTCGTAGCACGGTCCGCGGGACTAAGGTATTTGTCGCTGGAGTCCGACCCTAGCGTCGTATGGTGAAGTCATCCCTTGCTGTTCGGAAGGTGACGCTGGTCCGATGGTCCTAACATGAAAGACAGCAATAGCAGCCACCCTGGAATATCGGAGATGACAGATGACCAGCGCGAATTGAGGCGCTGCAAGCAAGAGATTGCGCGTCTCAAACAGCTGGTTGTGGAGCTTTCCGAAATTGTCTTGCGCAACGTCGTAAAGAGCGACGAGGGGCGACAATCGGAACGCCCGCTGAGTCTCTGAGCGACGTCGAATTGGTGCGCTGTTTCCCAGCAGCGTGGCTTCCCGCCTTGGGGAGCACGGGGAGCGGCCCTGCCCTTATGCTCCATGAGGCAGGGCTCTTAATTTTTAGTTGGAAGCGTAGGATAGGCCAGGAGACACATTGATGACGGGATGAACTGATCAAGCGCGCGTCTTGTTGTAGCTGATTGTAGCTGATGGCAGCGATTGCTTCTGATCTGGCGCGGCGCGCTCATTTCAACCGTTTTTTTGATGGATCACACGCGGCCTAGGCGAATGAGTGGTGGGAGCGGTCAAACGCCAATGTCACCATTCGACAAAATCGCGCTCTTTATCGACGGCGCCAACCTTCACGCAACCTGCAAGGCGCTTGGCTTCGACATTGACCTACAGGCGCTTGCTCGGGGAGCTTCAGAGCCGCGGCACGGTGCTGCGAGGAACAGGAATGTTCGCCAATCAGGCCGCTCATCGATTGGTTCAGGTATAACGGCTACACGGTTGTCACCAAGTTGACCAAGGAATTCATCGACGCCAGCGGCCGCCGCAAGGTCAAGGGCAACATGGATATCGAGCTGGCGGTCGACGCCATGGAGCTTGCCGAGCATATCGACCAGATGGTCCTGTTCAGGGGCTTTATGGCGATCCATTCATGGTCGGCGAGTTCGTAGCGCATGATTCGAGCCCCCAGTGCGCGGCGAGTTTGAATCACAGGGGGCCGGCCAAACGCAACGTCCTGGCCTGGCCGCGGTCATCGCTCACGGTGGAAACGCCCATGAATCCGCCCGATTCGATCGATGCGCGATGTCCGCTGCTACGCAGGCTCCAGGGATTTCCAAACAGCCTAAATCCTAGCCCGCCTTGCGCAAAAGATGTGCAATCAATGATTGCTGTAACAAAAATTTCAACTAAATCTTGGTAAAAAATTTACTGGATGGCCTGCAGCATGACGACGTTTAGGAAACATCGTCTTCCAATATTTTCCATTTGTGCTGTCGCTCATTTCGCAGGAGTCCCTTGCCATGCTTTCGCGCTATTCGATCAGGAGCAAACTCGTCGTCGTTATTTCTTTGCTCCTTCTCGTGTTCGGCGGCACTGGCCTGCTCGCCATCAGCAACATGCGGCTCATCCAGGGGGGCGTCGCTGAGTTCCAATCCCGTTGGCTGCCCGCGGTCCGCCTGCTCGGTAACCTCAGAGCCTACACCATCCGATATGGCAGCGTCGTGCGGGATCACATTCTGGAATCCGACTCCGCGAAGAAAGCTTCAGCCGAGAAGCTTCTTGCCGACCTGACGCGCGACATCGAAAAGGAGGGCGCCGCCTACGAGCTGCTGCTCTCCTCTCCGGAAGAGCGCAAGCTTTACACGGACTTCCAACAACTCTGGAGCGCGTATGTCGCGCAAGTTCCAGACGTGCTCTCTGCGTCCCGCAGGAATGATATTGCCACAGCCAGCGATCTGATCGTTCATCAAATGCAACCGCTGCGTCAGGACAGCGGACAGGCCCTGCTGAAGGCAATGGACATCAACAACAAGCGTGCAGCGGCCGCCGGTCAAAGTGCTGAGCAGACCTATGCCTTCGCGTTTGCTCTCATTGTTGGGACTCTTGTCCTCACCTTGGTACTCAGTTCTATCGTCGGCCTATTGCTGTTGCGCGACATCTCAATGGGGATTAGATCCATCATTGCGCCGATGCGGGCATTGGCCAACGGCGATGTTACCGTGGCGGTCCATAGCCGGGCCAAGCATACCGAGATCGGCCAAATGGCCGCTGCCCTGCAGGTCTTCAAAGAGTCCCTCATCGCAAAGCAAGCCGCGGACAAGCTTGCCGCAGCAGAGGCCGAGGCTAAGATCTTACGCGGTCGGCGGATTGACCAGATTACTGGCGGCTTCCGATCAATGATCGGCGAACTCGTCGCCGCGCTATCCACCTCCTCCGGCGAACTGGAAGCGGCCGCAGAGACTCTATCTAAGACTGCTGATACAGCCCTGCATATTTCGGCAACAGTGGCCGCGGCCTCCGAAGAAGCATCTCTCAACGTTCAGACTGTTGCGTCCGCTACTGAGGAGATGACATCGTCCGTTAGCGAGATCGGCCGACAGGTTGAGGCATCGACTAAAGTCGCGAGCGAAGCGGTTCGTCAGGCTGCAGAAACCAATCATCGGATCAACAAATTGTCCGCGGCAGCAACGCGCATAGGCGATGTTGTCAGCCTTATCACGACCATCGCAGGGCAAACCAACCTGTTGGCTCTGAACGCGACGATAGAAGCGGCGCGGGCTGGAGAATCCGGCAGGGGCTTTGCGGTCGTTGCTTCCGAAGTTAAAGCCCTCGCCGGCCAGACCGCGCGGGCGACCAGCGAGATAAGCGAGCAGATCAGCGAAATACAAATCGCAACGCAGGAATCCGCCGACGCGATCAAACATATCAGCACAACAATAGATCGCATCTCGGCGATTACGGCTGCAATTGCCGCTGCCGTGGAACAGCAGGCCAATACGACCGGAGAAATTTCGCGCAGCTTGCAGCATGCCGCCCGGGGAACGGTACAAGTCGCTTCGAACATAACTGAAGTAAAACAGGGCGCAGTCGAGGCAGGATCAGCATCCTCGCAGGTGCTATCGTCCGCGCAGTCTCTCACGAGAGAACGCAGTCGCTTGGAACACGAAGTCCAGAGATTTCTCTCTGCCATCCAGGCCGCTTAAGCGCGCATTTCGAGCCATTTCCAGTGCCGCATATTCAACAATCACGCCAGCAATCCAAAAATAGATCTGGAGATAGCCATGGGGACGGTCGTTCATTTCAAGCCAGCTGGTCGGCCGCTATTGCCGTTCGAGGTCCAAGAAGGTGAGCGCGTTCTTGCGGAGGCACTGGACAGACTCACGAAAGCGAGGCTGTGGACCGCCGTGGGCCATCTCCAGACAGCTCTGATTGGCGCCAACAAAATTCGCGACCGACTGCCGGCCGGACCGATCAAGGATGATTTCGAGCAGAAGCTGGCGGCGCTTATACGGCACCTCTCCCATTTGCGCGAACAGGTCGAGCAATTGTAGCCTCATGATGAGACACAGTTCGGAAGCCAGTGAGGTCACCAAGTGGCTCATCGCGTCATTTGAGCGGTTGCACAAAGGCGGCGGGTACCAGAGCGAAGCCGGCATCGACGCGCCCTAAACTAACAAGCCGGGCGGAAAACGTTGCATAGTAGCGCGCGGTTCGCGGCAGCGTGGCTCCCCGCCCTTGGGGGGCAGGCGGAGCGGCCTCGCCCTTGGCTCCATGGAGCCTCCATGACGGTGTCATTCGGCCTGCAATTTTGGGACGCCGATTGATATTCTAATAGAAGTAGTGCTCCGGGCGCACCGCACGGTGCAGATTTGAGCTTGACCCGCGGCCGGTACTCAGCAACCATACGTAGATTGACTGAGGAATCACCGCCTAGTGGCGTCGAGGTGGTGCTGAAAGATAAGCTCGGCGTCATCATGACAATGCAAAGCATGTTGTGACGTTTCATAGACTCGCGTCGTGGACGACGCGAACAGACGTATAGGATAATAGCATGCGGCTTCTTATTGTCGGCACCTTGAAGGGCCAGCTCACGACAGCCACCAAGATCGCCATCGACAATGGCGCGACCGTTACCCAGACCGAGGATTATGAACTGGCGATGCGGGTTTTGCGCGGCGGCGAGGGTGCCGACCTGCTCTTGGTCGACGTCGGGCTCGACATCCGCGACCTCGTAATGCGGCTGGAAGCCGAGCACATTTACGTGCCGATCGTCGCCTGCGGCATCACCAACGACGCCCGCGCCGCGGCCGCGGCGATCCGTGCCGGCGCCAAGGAATATATCCCGCTGCCGCCGGAACCGGAACTGATCGCAGCGATTTTCGTAACGGTGGCCGACGAGGCCCGCGACTTTGTCTACCGGGACGACGAGATGGCGCGGGGGATCATGCTCGCCCAGCAGATCGCCGCCTCCAGCGATACGAGTGAAACTATTCTATCCTAATGCTTCGGGGCCTTCATACGATGGAAGGCACCGGTGACGCCATGACCATGGTCGGTTTACCGCACCGTTGGTACCCGGGGGATAGCGCCGGTCGCAATGTGTTTCACATCGTGCTGTCCGCGGGCGGAGCTTGACCGGATGCGTACGTCCAAACAGCGACGATGCCTGTGGACACGGCTTTCTCCGTCGCAAGCGGCTATGGCTCGCTCGATATCGTCGGCAATAAGGGAATCCCGGAACCGAGCCAATCGCCAATTGGCGAAGAGCGTCCTGGTCAGCGCTGAACTACGCCAACCTCGTCGTTGGTCGGTGGCGGCTACGCCCTCATCTGATCGCGCTGAGCCGCATCGATGCTACGCCTCGCGTCCTGCGAGGCCCCGCGCTCGGCTACAGCGTCGCGCATCACGTCTTCGGCTTCGTCCTCTGGGCATGATAGTCTGTAACCATGCGGCGTAGGCCGCAGGATCAACGCTTCAGCAGTTTGGGGTTTTCCTTGTAGAACTTGATGAGCTGG
This sequence comes from Bradyrhizobium sp. Rc2d, assembly GCF_900099855.1. Classification (NCBI taxonomy): domain Bacteria; kingdom Pseudomonadati; phylum Pseudomonadota; class Alphaproteobacteria; order Hyphomicrobiales; family Nitrobacteraceae; genus Bradyrhizobium; species Bradyrhizobium sp. Rc2d. The sequence goes on from NZ_FNCU01000040.1 coordinate 11,105, forward strand.
ATCAGGTTTACGAAGACCGTCCCTCCGATGGTTGTCCTGTAGGGCATGATCGGTGGTTATCCCCGGATCAAGGCGAGCGCTTCGGCATGAAGCCGCGGCGTTGCGGTTGCCAAGATGCACCCTTCCGAGTGAATCGAGAGCGGGCATCCCTCCCAATCGGTGATGCAGCCGCCGGCGCCCTGCACGATCGGCACCAGCGCCATGTAGTCATATGGCTGAAGCCCCGTTTCGAGAACGATGTCGCAGTGTCCCGACGCAAGCAGGCCATAGATGTAGCAATCGCCGCCGAAACGGCGCATCCGCGCAGCTCGCGACAGCCGCTCGAATGGCTCCATCTCGCCTTTGCGGAACATGTCAGGCGATGTGGTGTAGAAGCGTGCGTCGGCGACGCTCTCGCATGCGCTGGTCCGTGCCAATCCATCGCCGAACCGCGCTACGCCGGGCTTCGCCATCCACCGCTCGCCCGAAAAGGGGACGTCGATCAGGCCGCAGAATGCTTGCTGCTGATAGGTCAACGCGATCAGCGTGCCGAACAAGGGAAAGCCGCTGATGAAGCTCTTGGTGCCGTCGATCGGATCGACGATCCAGGTGAAAGCGCCACCTGGCTTGTTTCCGATCTCCTCGCCGATGATGCCATGCTCCGGAAAGCGCGCCTCGATCCTTTCCCTGAGACGCAGCTCGACGGCTCGATCGGCAATCGTCACCGGACTGGCGTCGGATTTGGCGGCGACGTCCAGCGGAGTGCGGAAATAAGACAGCACGATGGGCCTGACCGAATCTGCGAGTTCAGCGGCGAATGACAGATAGACGTCGGCATCGTCTGCCGTGACGGCATGCTGGGCCATTTCGAGCGTTCGGCGCGCTGCTCGAGGGCCGTTTCGGGATTGCCGAGCGCTTTCGGTGAAGGTGCCGATGGTAGCCATTGTATCATTCCCTTTGTTTTCTCGGGCCGCGCCGATCACGTCCTCGATGGCGGTCGTGAGACCGGAGACGGTCGCGTCAATGCGGGATTCGCGTCGCGCGGCCTCCCCAATACTTCCAGTCCCGCTCATCAACGGTTACGAAGAGATCGTCCGCTGGGAAGAAGCAAAAGAACACCGTTTGGCACGAGATCTCTTCATTTCGCGCCTGCGGTTGCGGTCCAGCCACGGCGTCCCGGTCCGGAACGCGCCAATATTGCCTCAAGCAATCCGCTTAGGCGGCTCCAGGCTCCCGCCCCAAACGTCCTGCGTCTGCCACCAGGATTTCAAGAGTCGTTTCGCGACAGCGGCGGGATCATCGTCCTTGCCAAGGGCGGCCTGATACGCAACGCCACTATCCTTGAACTTGTTAAGCAGTACGTATCCATCCTCGACCTTATATTGTCCTTCCGCTATCTCGCCGGTATCGCCCTTCGCGCCCGACGGGGACCGAACGATAACACTAAGGCTGCGATAGTCATGCGGCATTTGGACACCCTAGATATGTGATTTGTCTATTAACGACTTGCCGATCAACGTCGCGCGCGAGGTGCCATATGTGTTCGTCAAACGCTACGACATTGCCCCTCCACCTGATCGAGCATGACCGGTGAAGGAAACTGCCCGGGCATCTTTCGGGCAGCGCCTGACTAACCCCGTCCCCTGACCAAAAGCTGACGGCCGCGATCAATTCCTCGAATTCGGGAACTTGCGGGGCGCGATGCACCCCAGTCAACTTAGAACAGCGATGCTACAAGCCTCAAACTTGTCAGAGTTTTCCAGCCGCGCAGGCAGCCTTCGTCTTTGTCAAGGTCTTCACCAATCGTGGCGCCTTGATGAACCTTGCCGCCATCAGGCCACGTCAGCAACTGCGGGTTCAAGGCTCAAGGGCTGACCGTCAAAAACAAAGGAAACTTCGTCATCTTCGATTCGCTTTGACGATGTCAGCGTCGGAGGTTGATTGGGTAGTCGGCCCATTCCACTTCATTCGGCCGTGAATACGCCAACCCAATTACATTCTTGGAGCAAACTGTATCGGCGCTGCATCGAATTGGCGCCGAACATGAGGCTTGCCTTGTGGGCGCCAACCAGTGCTCCTTCCACCCACCGTGCAGAAAGACAGCGGATGACAATCGCTTTGCGCTGATTATCGCCGTGATTGCAATGCTAAGATGCGCTTGGTATTTGCCCAAGACCGATACGGTCAGTGTATTCGCAATACTGTCATGTTAGGCATTTTCCTCCGGAGTCGCCGCTGGCAATGCGACTTTGGATTTTGTGAATAGCTATGTTTCGCCCGCATGCAAACGCTTACCGCATCATTCGGTACTGGCCCTTGGTTCGAGCGAGCCTTGATCAAATGTGCTCATCGCGAGATGGTCCGCCATCACAACGCGGACTAGCGCGCCGGAGACTGCTAGTCTGGCAATCGCGTTCCACCCAACGGCCAAGGCGAAGGAATGAAAGTCAATCATATCGTGCTTAGGAACCGGTCTAGACGATGGAGCAAGGAAGAGGACAAGCGCCTGCTCGAACTTACGTCAAACAACGAAATACCGAAGCGCATTTCTATCCTACTCGAGAGAAGCGAACTCGCTGTCGTTCAGCGGATGAGGAAATTGCGCGTGTGGCGTCCAAACTCCGGACCTCCTGAGAGGCCAGACAAGCGATAAGCGAAGGCGCCGAGCGCGATCACCACCGTGCCGGAGGAGGCGCCGACCCCGGAGCACATCGCCGTAAAGCCGGGACAGAAACTCCGCTTCCGGCCCCGCCCACGTACCAGAGCCCGCCTATGACCGATAAGCCAGAGAGAGAAATAACGCACGAACGGGCCGCGCTGCGCGGCGATGAACGCGCCAAGGCCTGCCCGTTCTGCGGCGGGATGCCCGAGGTCGAGCTAGGCCTGACGGCAAGGATCGCCTGCATCGAGGTCGACTGCCTTAATCCTATCGTTCATTCGCCGACGCTCGCAGACGCGCTGGCCTTCTGGAACATGCGCCGGGCGTCCGGACCGGCGGTAAGCTTGACCGGCGAGCACGGCTCGAGGAGAGCGACTTCCTCAAGAGCTAAGATTGGCAGATGGCTCTCGATTGTCGCGGGCCGTAATCTCCGCCACGCAGAGACCGGGGATGATCATCCCATGGCCAAAACCCTCGTTGAATTTATTGGCGGCCCCGCACATGGAGCCAGGATGACGCGTCCGCGCGTTGCGACGGTAAACGTTCCTACTCCGAGTCTCGGCAGGTTCGCCTACACGATCCGACGTTGCCGCGACAATGACGGCAATCTCGTCGAAATCCTGGCGCCTGCCGGTCGCGAAGTCGATCCCGCCTTTCTTGCCAAGCGAGGACTCCGGAATTGATGGCGGTAGCTGATGTCCATAATGCTGCCGTCGGCGATGCGCTGGAGGGACCAAGATCTCCGATATGCTGGTCGCCAGGGACTTGATGGAGAATGTAGCGATGACGAAGGAACCTGACGACGTCCGCGTGTCGAGGAGATCGAAATCGACGAGTCGGCTGCGATCATAGTTGGGCAGATCGATGATGAGATCACCGTCGCCATTGCGAGGTTGTCGGCGTTCATTTCCGGGTAACGCGGATCAGGCGCTCAAACTCTCTCGCGCCTTGGCTGTGGCCGCGGAGAATGCGGCTAAATTCCTGGCATCCATCGAGAGGTAACGGCGGAGAGGACACCAAGAGATGCAGGCGGATTTTTCCAGCCGGAGACGAGCGAATCGCCCGTTGGACACCGGCACAAAGAGGGGCCTTGGGCGCGAGAGGCGAAGCTCCAGCAAAACGGCTTGCTCACTCTTGCGCGTCAATCAAATCGCGCACAAGCGACAGCACTTCCGATCCTGAGTCTTCGGTGTCAGTGATTTGTTCGATAACCGCGTCTATCACATTGAGGAGCGCGCGTCGAGCCGCTTCCCTGTTCTCGTTTCGCTGTCTGAAGTACGCGTCTATCAGGGACCCAAGTCACCGTACTCCTTCAGGCCATGATAGGCAGCGCTGGCGGCTTTTAGTTCTATTCGCGCGGCGTCATCTACACATGCATCCGAGAGCTTCAAACACACGTTTTTCGATGCGCTCGTCTTCGACCTCGTGATTCTTTTGGCGGACCACCCAACGATCCGCTCGCGCTCGGGGAAGCATGGATCGAGTAAGCGCCAATTGCAGCCGTCATCAGAAGGAGCAATCCGAAATCGACCATCAGCAAACCGGCGATTTTGATGTTTGCAAGCGCTTGCTGTCGCTTTCCAAAGATTTCAATTTAACGAGCTTGAGGTCTTGCTCAATCAGATTGAGGCCGGTTTCCAGTTTAGCCCTGGCTGAAGCGTCGCAATGTTTTTGTATGGTCGCTCGTATCTGACGATGGTTCTGCTCCAGCGTGGCGATGGCGTGATCAATCGTGAGTTTGGCATTCGCTTGAACGGTTTCAAGCCGTTGATCTGCACGTCGACCGGGATCGCGTGCCATCGGTAACGGCACTATCAGCGTGTCACACCTCCTGCATCCAAAGTTCCGCGCGTGCAGCTATGCGAATGGATCCCCGATATGAATCGAAACGCTTAACGAGTGACCCACATTTGCCCTGTATTGAAGTCTAACATCGGCGGCACAGACAGTCGCACCAGCCCTCCGGCGCCATTCACATGATGACGACAGGACTGAGATGAAAACTGTCGAAGAGCTCAAGCTAAATGATCTCAAAGTATCTCCGACGTTCAAAGTCGGTGACCCGATGTTGAACGGCTTCCCATTCCCAACGGCGGGAGCAAGAAAAGGCTTCAACAAACCTTTCTCCGAAGACATCATTGGCCGCTGGAGACTGTGCAAACCGATATGTTGCCTCTGATAGGCTTTGAGGCAGTCTCACAGACGGACGACACATCTCCACGCTTGCATCACCGACGATCGACGCCGGCAGTGCCACATCTGTCTCGACGCCCAGTATGCCGGAACCAATGGCACATGCGAGGGCGAGATATGGGTTCGCGTCAGCGCCAGCCAGCCTATACTCCAGGCGATGGGCAGACGGATCTCCCGGAATCGCCCGAACCGCGCAGGAGCGGTTGTCAACTCCCCAGCTTGGACAGATTGGCGCCCAGCAGCCAGGTACCAATCTCTTGTAGCTATTGAAGTTCGGCGCAGCGAGCACACAGAAATCATTCATGTACTCTAGTTGTCCGGCGATGAATTGCCTCATAAGCTTCGAAACGTTACCGAACGCATCGCTGTCGTAAAAGGCATTCTGACCATCCGAGGACATCGAGATGTGAATATGGCCGGACTGGCCGGGCCATTTCTCGGAAACCTTGGCCATGAATGTAGCCATCATGCCTCGCGTTTGCGCCCACGCTTTTATCATCGACTTGAATATGGTTGCTCGATCGGCAGCTTCCAGCGCATCACAATGACGAAGTGACGCTTCAACCACGCCAGGCCCCGTTTCAAAGTGCAGTCCGCTTAGAGGTATTCTCGCCTTCTCACAAAGCGCCAAGATCTCATCGAACAGCTCATGTTGAGCGACAGAACGCGCAATCGAGTAGCCGAACGGGCCCCGTGTTAAAGGAGCCCATTCGCCGAACGGCTTGTCTTCAATTGTGTCGGCGTTCTCCTTGAACAGCATAAACTCAAACTCGAACCCGGCAGTGCAGCCGTAGCCGTGGTCAGCAGCCCTTCTCAGGACCTTACGCAGAATACCGCGCGGGCAGATGTTCTCATGTGCGCCCGTGAACTCGGCGAGGTAGAGATATTGATCGCCGACATAAGACACCGAACGGCCGGTGCCTGACAGGATACGCAGATCAGCATCTCCGAATGCTGATAGCGGCTTTTGCGTGAAACTGGCCGGAATGATCTGATCCGAACAATCCCACGCCAGCACCGCTTCAGAGAACTTGATAACTTTATCTCCATCCGAGAGATCTTCACCTAAGACGTGTTTGCCTCGCAGGACGCCATCGAAGTCGCTTACGCCGATCATCGCCGCGCGGGCTGGATTCGCCCCGGTCAACCTGGCACCAGTTGGCATTAGTCGCGATCCATTAAATCGAACACCTGATCCATCCGCATTGCTCGCAACTTGCGATAGTCATCCTCAAGCTGTGTCGAGTCGCTATTCACGAGATAAACGATGCCTGGTGTCGACACCAAGTCGATCGTCGGAACCAGCTCTTGACCAATCGGAACGAATGCAATGGCATCCGCGAAGCTCGGGAGCTTGCGGATTGTTTCGAGTCCCGGGTAACCGGCAACGACACCGCCTATATCGGAGATCAGCGAGACGCATAGTGCGTGAGCCTGCCGCTTGTAGGGCCCGCGCAGCCTCATGTATTCACCAAAGCCCTTGGGATCTGCGTAGCGCCAGGCCGTCAGCGTCATATGGTTGTGCCCCAACGCCATGGTTCGTGCTTTTGCCGACATGGTCCCTTGAAGTCTCGCTCCGAAGTCCACCAGAACCGGCCCCCGATGATCGACAATGATCTCAGCATGAGCCGGTCCGTCGACGATCTGAAGCGCCTGCAGCGCACGCACCAAGTAGCCGGACAGCTCCTGAACGATTGGTTCGCTGCCGCCCAACAACCTCTCAAGTGAGCAGACCGATGATGCCCCCTCAATAGGAACGGTGTCATAGGTCCAGGCCTCCGTAACGAAGGCTTCCCCGTCGATCGAGACGGCATTTACGGTGTATTGCTGGCCGTTTATTTTTTCCTGCCCAAGGGCAAAATGATTCAACGCTCCGACACGGTTCGTCTTCCCGACAATTGCGCTTAGAGCCCGCTGAATATCAGCATCTGTCGAGCAAAAGAATACATCCTCGGTACCCGTACTGTTCAGAGGCTTGATCACGATCTGATCGAACTTCGCTTCACGCTTCCAGCTCGCGATCTCTACAGCACTGTCGGACACGACTTGTCTGATCGATCGCACGCCTGCAGAGCTCAGCGCGCAAGACAATCGCGCTTTGTCACGCCGAGCAGCCGATAGCGCGGTCCCATTTGAAGGTAAGCCCAGCCGCTCCGACAAAGAATCGGCGAGCTCAACTCCGGTCTCGCAGCCCGCGATAACGAACTCCAACTCCCTGCCATGGAGAGCCTGAAGATGATATTCAACGATGTCGTCATACCCCATGCGCTCGCTGGGGCGAATGACTTCATCATACAGATCCGCATTGAAATGCGATTGGAATATGGGTGGAATCTGTGCAGCCGACATCACATGCACCGTTCCAATTCCATAACGCCTGAATTCTTCCGGTAGGTACCGGCCGGTAGAGTATGCGTCTACGATTACACAGTTCCGTTCTTTCATGTGGATCTCCGATACTGCAAGTAGATGTTGCCGACAGCGACAGCCGTAATGAGAACATTTCCAACGAACGTATGTGACGAAGGCACGATGCGAGAATCGAAGTACTGGAACAGGAAGGTGATGATGGGGGCGGTGGACAGGACCATGTTGACGGTGAAGGGCTCTACGCGGCGTATGCCCTGCTGGATCAAGAGCAAAGGAACAAGGATCGTCGACAGCCCAATTGCTGCGATCGCAAACCAATGCTGCGAGATCTCGGGCACGATAGATGAATGGTCGACCAGGCCCAGCAGCAAGAGAATCGTTCCATAAAAGCGATGCGCCAGCACTTGTCGGCCAGAAAACCCACGGTCGAACAGCAGTTTGACCAGTATATTTGTGAGGGCCAGCGATAGGCCGGCCACGATCGCCAAGACGATGCCAAAGGACGATCGAGCCCCCCACTCCACGCCCGCGTTGCCGCTGGCCGAGATCCAAATCATGTAACTTCCGATCGTTGCGATCGTAACGCTCACGACGATATCGGATGCTGGAGGGGTACCCCGGCGCCTGATCAGTGCGTTTAACCACACAGTTGCGGTGGGCCCCAACGCCACCATGAAGGCGACGACGATCGCAGGTTCAGCGTATTTCAGTCCGATAAATAGGCCGATCCAGCTGATCGCTGTCACGACATTGAGCGCGACGAAGACCAGGAGCGACCATTTCGCCACCCTTGCCTCGCCTCCCTCGTGGCGAGCCAGGAGATTGAACGTCAGACAAACCACAGCGAAGGACAGCAGGAGCGCGACGAACACATCTGCTTGCTGAAAATACGATGCCGCATAAACCTCACCTGCCGCGCTCACGACGACATAAAGCGCCACAAAGAAAACTCCTAGAGCGAAGCGATTCGTCAATCGCTGCCCGCGCGGCGACGCACGGCCCGCGGAGGACCAGGCGCGTGCATCGGCTCCGAGGGACTCTCCTTTCGACCTGCACGGACCACGTTTGGTTTGAAATGTCACAATCCGCCTCTAGTGCTTCTTAGCTCTGCAGTACCCAACACACGCCTCACCAAGTGACTTGAACAGTTGCTTGCTGAGGAGATCGGTTGAGACGTGCCATTCGGGGTGCCATTGCACGCCGATTTGCAGTGTCGGCGCGCCAATGACCGAAGCCGCCTCGACCAGGCCGTCAGGCGCCCACGCCTCCCGCCTCAGCGCCGGGGCAAGCGCCTCGATGCCTTGATTGTGCAGCGAGTTGACTTGCGCTTCGATCGTCCGCGCGATTGGGAAGAGCGCGCCATCGGAACATATCCTGACGCTGTGCGCGGCGTCGTACTGACGGTCTCTTGGACGATCTGGCTTTTCGGCATGCATCGCGCCACTTTCCGGCCTCCACTCCGCAAGCGATGGGCGGAGTGTGCCGCCGAAATAGACGTTGAGTTCCTGAAGCCCACGGCAGATGCCCAGAATAGGCATTCCGAGCGCGATGGCGCTCTCTATGGTTACGGCAGAGAGCCTGTCCCGCGGACGGTCAAGGATCCCAACCTCAACGTCCTGCCGATCAGCCTCCGTCAAGGACGAAGGCGCTCTCAGGATGGCGGGGTCGATGTTCGATTCATCACCAGTCAACACCAGGCCATCGAGCCGGCCTATGATCGCCGGGGCGACCTCCTCCCTCGCATCTTCCGCGTCGACCGTCGGCAATATGACGCACGCCACTCCCGCATGACGATGGAGTGCCTGCACGTATTTGCGCCGCAACCAGTCGCGATGCACACCATCCACCAATAGACGGTTCGAAGTGACGCCGACCACGGCTCGGGCGCGCTCTGGCCGTAGCAACGTCACGCCACCTGCCCTCGCGTGCGAACCTCGGCAACGGACTGCTCATACAACCGTCGATTTCGCTCTTTCAACTGAGTTATGACGCTAGGTTGACCTTGGGGTCCCTTGACAAAGAGCCCGCCCCAGGTCTCGGCAACCTTCGCGTAGTTCGGATCCTGCATTCGGATTTTCTGAGCTTTGCGCAACAGCCAAAACGGGATACCCGGCGAAAGGTGATGCTCGAGGTGGTACTCATCCAGATTCTGTCCGAGGATGGCCCGCTCAAGGAAACTTCCTTTCCGATTCCTGGTGAGATAGACGTTCTGCGTCTCGGTTTCGCACATAGGTGAGTGCTCGGCGAGCTCGATAAACCAGCCGAGGACCTGAAACGTGGTGAGATAGGGCACGATCCAAAATAGGACGACGATATGGAGCAGCCCAATAGCATATGACCCGGCCAGGATGCTGATCCAGAAGAGATAGAAGCCATACTTGTCGATAAGTATGCCTGAGCGGCTCTGATCCTCGGCTTCTGTGATCGAAAACCGGTTGGTCCAAAGATACTTCAGATACGCCACTGTCGCGCCGCCGAAGATCGGCTTCCAGATCATGTTGAAAGCGTACCGCTCCGGAGGCTGCACGTCGTAAACGCCGCTGGCCAGGAAGAACTTCAGGTCGGGATCCTTGTCCGGGTCCCCGAGATAGGGATGATGCAAATAGACGTGCGAAATCCGGTAGGCCCAGTGGCGCTGGAACAAGGGATAGGAAGCGAACAGAATGCCGAGGACGTAGTTCCAGGTCGTGTTCTTCGCGAGCGTCCGATGAGCCGCATCATGAGCGATGGTTGTCAATCCGCGCTGATAGGCACCAATCAGAAGAACGGCGAGCGGGTAGAGCCACCATGAGATGGACACGGTCGCGAGCGTGCACGCTGCGATGACAGCGTAATCTTTGGCAATATAGGCCGCTCCCGTGATGTTGTCGGGCCTCAGCTCGGAGAGCTGCTTATTGACCTCCCGGCTGAATTGAACGGCCTCATAGCGTGATGACCTCAGTTTCCAAGCGTCTGCCTGATTCATGAGAACCTCTTCCTGATCGCCTTGCTGGTTGTCAGATTGCGGAAAGCGCCTTGTCCAGATCGCGTACGATGTCGTTGACATCTTCGATGCCGACGCAAAGTCGGATCGAGCCGCCATATATGCCGGCGGCTTCACGCTTTTCCCGCGGGACGGTGGTGTGGGTCGTCGAGACAGGATGAGTCACGAGCGTTCGGGCATCGCCTACATTCGAAACGTGATACATCAAGTCGACGTTCTGGATGAACTTGCGCCCAGCCTGCTCGTCCTCCACTTCGAACATGACCATCGCCCCGTGTCCGTATGCGGTATTGAGTGTCTGTTCGACGGTTTCCCGATCGGCGCGTTCAAAGAGCCCCGGGTAGAAGACACGGCGCACTTTAGGGTGCTCCTTGAGAACGTCGGCCACGATCCTGGCATTCGCGCAGTGCTGCTTCATGCGAAGGGGCAGCGTTTCAAGCCCTTGGATCAGTTGAAAGCTCGCAAACGGGGCGATGGCCGCGCCTGTATCGCGCAACCAGGTCATGCGAGCCTTGAGCAGAAACTCACTCTTTCCAAGATCGTCGACATCGCGCACCGCGTTATGCCAGACAATTCCGCCATGCGCATCGTCGGGACGGTTGAACAAGGGAAAGCGAGAGGCTTTCCGGTAGCTAAACTCGCCGTTGTCAACGATCAGTCCGCCAAGCGTCGTGCCATGGCCGCATATATATTTCGTTGCGGAGTACGTCGTAATCGCAGCGCCGAGATCTGACGGCCGGCATACCAGTGGCGTCGTCGTATTGTCCACGACCAAAGGCACACCGTACTTTCGGCCGATCTCCGCCAGCTGCTTGACGGGGAGCGGAATCAGACAGGGATTCGAAATCACCTCTCCGAACAGGCATATCGTGCGATCATCAATGGCACGTTCGAACGTCTCGGGCCTTCGAGGATCTGCCGTCCTCACGCTGATCCCAAGACGCTTTAATGTGTTGTGGAGCAGGTTCCAGGTATTGCCATATAGATAGGGAGAGGCGACGACATTGTCCCCCACTTCGCCACTTGAAAGGTTGACGATAGCAAGGAACGTCGCCGCTTGACCTGACGCAACGGCGAGCGAGTCGCTGCCCATATCGACGGCGGCGTAGCGCTTTTCCAGCGCGCGGGTCGTCGGATTGATGATCCTCGTGTAGGTGAACCCATCGGCCTTGACGTTGTAGACGTCAGCAATGTGGTTTAGATCGCCATCGAGTTCATAAGCCGTATTCTGGTAAATCGGCACTGCGACGGCTTTCGTCACCGGGTCGCGTCGATAGCCCGCATGCAGAACAGCAGTCTCCGCGGAAAACGGTAGCTGCGGGTCCCCGGCCGCTCGAGCCGGCATCTTTACGCGAGCCCCGCATGCCTCATGGCTCGACATCGGCCTTGCTGACCGAGCCTGACCGGACCGGAAATATGTACGAAAAGCGCACCCCAACTGCTCGATCCAGCTGGATTGGATTTCCCCAATGCAACCGACGCGAAAACTCCGCGTCGGAAGATGCAGCTTCGAGTAGACGTAAAGGTTGTGGGCCGCCAAGTGGCGATACAGCCCATCGAATCCTGCCTGGTCCACGATTCCGGACGGCGCACTGAACGCGACGCAGACCGGCGACTGCAAGTCCGGGGACAGCAGCGGAGACACCACTCCTTCGAGTTCCTTGAGGAGATCGTCCCTGACCTTCTCGTACCTGCAGCGCCTGGCATCGATGCCCTCCTCGTGCAGAATCTTCAAAGCCTTTGTCGTTGCCTGAACGATATGGGTCGGAGGGGTCGATCGCCACTCACCCGTGCGTTCGAGCGAGAGCCATTGATCTCTCACGTCGAGCACAAACGACCTCGGTTCTTGAACCGCATTCTCCAGCAGCTCGCGAGACGCGATGACAAATGCCACTCCCGGCGGCCCTTCTATGCACTTGTTGCTCGAGGTGACCAGGACGTCAGGTCCACGCTGGCTCAGGTCGATGTTAAGGGCGCCGAAAGAACTCATCCCATCGATGATGGTCTTTACGCCACGTCGCCTCGCCTCCTCCACGATTGCGTCCAGCGGATTGACGATTCCAGTTGTTGTCTCACAATGCACGAGACATAGGTGCGTAACGCCAGGATTTCGGCTCAGATACTCGCCAATTTCTTGAGGATCAAAAGGATCGGTCGCTCGCTTGACAAGCTTCAGTGCTTCGACGCCCCATAGCCGCAAAATTTTTAAAATGCGCTCGCCATAGATGCCGTTTATGCAGACGAGCGGCCTGTGGGCTCGGGACACAAATGAAGAGAGAGCGGCTTCCATTGCAAAGGAGCCGCCTCCCTGAATAGGCACCACCGAATAGTCGTCAGCATTTCCCAGCAAGTTGAGCATCAGCCGCCTCATGCAGGCGGTCACTTCCTTGAACTCGCAATCGCGCGATGCGAGATCAAGCTGCATCTGGCTCCTGACCGCCAGCGATAACGACAATGGACCAGGCGTCAGCAAAGAGCGCTGTCTTGTCAAACCATTCCTCCTCAAGTTGTACTCGTCAACGGATCTGGAATACGCCCACCCCACCAGTGAGCCCCTGTGGCGAGCGTCGACTTCCTCGGTCAACAGCTTTGGGTCAAACGCCATGGATCGCGGGCGCGTTTCGGGTCGCTGTCCGAAAACCCTGTCGGATGACAACCTCCATATCTCATCCCAGATGCAGAACGATCTTTCACAAAGCTCCTCACCGATGCCATTCAGACCTCCCAGAAATTGGCTTTGCCACCGCGCCCTCGAACGCAATTGGCGCCGACGCGCGCTCTCATCCAGCCATCACGCATGCGCAGGCTTGAGCGCGGTCGCCTTCTTGCGTCGCGAAGCGGCAGCTCGGCCGACCGAATTACGTGTGAACCTGCGCCATTCAGGCAAACTTGACGTTAGGAAAACGATGCAGTCGGATCATCGCGCCCGGATGCAGATCAAGGCATGGCACACTTGATGATCGTGGTTCGCGACGGGAGTCTGATGCGTGGGCTTGAGACTTGATGCATTCGCACTCCGTCGCGCGTTGGAGAGTTTGGGACGCTGATGACTGTCGTTGTCCATTTCGAGATCGTACAACTTGACGTTAGGGGCGTTTCAACCCTCTCCGAGATTTTCTTGCGTGAATTTTTCCTGACCGTACTCCCATCTGGCGGCGAGAAGCCGACGTAGGCAGCAGAGTGCGGAGATTCACAGCGAGCTAGAATAATTTGAGAGTTCGACATCAGGACCGTCGGCATTCCGCCTGCGAGCGCGCTACCTGCAGGTAAGTGATGGCCCAATCTTCCCGTTCACGTACGATTCCTCGCCACCCCCCAGACGGATGACCGAGCTTTTCCCCGGTGCCGGCGCGATCCTCCTGGATGCTGGTGCCTGGAAAGTGTACGCCCTCGTCGCACATGACTTCCGGTATCACGTCGTTGCGCTTGAATGGAGCGGCCTTGTCCGGGTGTGGTCGAGTCCGGCTTGAAGGCAATTGAGCGACCTTGGATCGCTGGCCGTTTAGCAACGGTCAGTTTGACACCTTTCGGCGAGTCGCCGCAGAACATGTCGTCCTGCTTTGCTAGGCTACGTCGAGCCGACTCCAGATGAGTGGTACGTGGCCCTCTCTGAGAGCGATCGCCAGGCTGGCAGCATCTCTCGGTTTTGCACGCCGCTTCGCGGCGAGAACGTCTCACGGATCAATCATCGCCAAGGTGAGCGTGCCGTGGTTGACGGCTGGTCCAAAGCGTGAGCCCCAGGGTGAGCCGGAGTTCCATCGCGTCGCGGCACTCAATGAACGCAAGTACCTCGGCGGTGAGGCGCTCTGGTTCGACGGATCGCACCTCCGAGCCGTTCTGCTCGCGTCGGCTCCTCTGCAGCGCCTGCTCGTTGATGGCGAGCTCACGTTCGATGCGGTCTACCGCGCGGTCGAACAGGTTGACGGTTGAAAAGAGCAGATCATCGAGAGATCGTCCTTGTCGCCCGCCATGGATGAGCTCCCTTGCCTTTTCGGCCGCGCCCATCGCCGCCTTCATGGCGATCAACGACGGCAGGCGGGATGGAGCAGAATCCGAAGCGCGGCGGCGGTCCGTAGCGCAGCGCAGGATGGCTAAGGTTCGCGGCTGCGTTGTCTCGCGACGCGAAGGCGCGGGGCTTACGCGGGCGGTGTCCGCCGACGAGCGGCGGGCCAAAAGGAGGCAAGCTTCCGAAAGCTGGCATGGCCGCGAAAGGAGTCGTGGTCGACTGCTAAGTTCGGATTGGTCAATATACTGAAGCAAGCGCCCGCTCGCCGGATGCGGCCAGGCCCGGAAAACCGAGGCCTCACCCTCATACTGCGCGAGAGATCGAAGCCGGCCGAGACGCTGCCTGGCTCGGCTTTAACGGGAGCTTTCGTGTCGCTGGCCGCACGCGTAGCAAGAAGCGCTAAGCGAAAAACTCAACCTACTGGAAGTCGGACTTCCTCTCTGGCCTTTGTTATCGCGTCGTAGATTCTGATCTGGAGCATGGGACGGCGCTTCTTGAGCTCCTCCGCTCCCGCCCATGCTCCATCTCTGCTCGCGTACTCGGTCTTGAATTGACCATCCACTTCCAGCACGTAACCGGAAGCGGGCAGTCGAGGAGTGGGTGCGACCATTTTGTTCCTTTAGAGTTGAGAAGTCCGATCGCAGGCCCGCCTGAGCCGAATCGCCTTGGCCGCGCCAGCAGGATATTGTGCGAATCGATGGTGCGATGTGAGGGACATCTAACCATCAAGAATTGAGCGCGCCATCAAAACATCCACCACCGCTTCCGCTGAATGCTCTAGGGTCTGCTCCATGGTCCTGAGATGAATCTCCGGTGTTGTTGGTGCTTCGTAGCACGAATCGATCCCGGTGAAGTTCTTGATCTTGCCGGATTTTACCTTTGAATACAGGCCTTTTGGGTCTCGCCGCGCGCATTCCTCGATCGGCGTATCGACAAAGACCTCTATGAACTCTTCCTTGCCAACCAGGCCGCGCACCCTGTCCCGTTCGGCCCTAGAGGGCGAGATGAACGAGCAGATCACGATCAAGCCGCTGTCCGCCATCAACTTGGCAACTTCACCGACACGCCGAATGTTCTCCACGCGGTCCACCTCCGAGAAGCCAAGGTCCGCGTTTAATCCATGCCGGAGGTTGTCGCCATCCAGCAGCATGGTATGCCGCGACATCGCAAACAGCTTTTGATCAACCAGGTTGGCAATCGTCGACTTTCCCGCGCCAGACAGGCCAGTGAACCAGATGACGCAAGGCTTCTGATTCTTGAGCGCGGCGCGCTCCCTCCTGTCCACGGATAGCGCTTGCCTAGCAATATTGGTGGCCCGCCGTAGCGGAAAGGCTATCATGCCGGCCCCGACCGTACGATTCGTGTAACGATCGATGAAGATAAATGATCCAGTCTTTCGATTGACGTCGTAAGGATCGAATACTGCGGGCATTGCGGTCGCAACATCGCAGAAGGCGATCTCGTTGAGGGAAAGCGTCCCGGCGGCCAGATGCTCACAAGTGTTGACGTCGATCCGATGCCTGATTGCGGTAATGCTGCCGGCAATCGTCTGCGATCCAATCCGCAGGACGTAACTGCGTCCGGGAGCGAGCGGCTCCTTGTCCATCCAGATCACATAAGCGGCGAACTGGTCGGCGACCTTCGGTCGGTCGTCCGGTCGGGACAGAATGTCGCCACGGCCGATGTCGATTTCGTCTTCCAGTGTAATGGTAACCGCATCGCCGGCTTCGGCGCCGACAAGGTCGCCATCATGGGTCACGATCCGCTTGACGCGCGTGGTCCGTCCCGACGCGGCGACAACGATCTCGTCTCCTGCCGAGATACTCCCGGAAGCCACCGACCCGGCATAGCCCCGAAAATCCGGGTTGGGCCGGTTCACCCATTGGACCGGAAAGCGGAAAGCCTGGCTTGCGGTGCTGGACTGGATGTCAATGCTCTCCAAATGCTCGAGCAGGCAGGGACCATGATACCAGTTGGCATGAGCGGAGCGGTCCACGACGTTGTCCCCGTAGCGCGCCGAGATCGGGATCGGAACGATCGAGGTGAAGCCGAGACCGGCGGCAAAGGCCAGATAGTCACGGGCGATCCGATCGAAGCACTCCTTGTTGTATGCGACAAGATCGATCTTGTTCACTGCCAGCACGACATGACGAATACCGAGCAGCGAACAGATAAAGGAGTGGCGGCGGGTCTGAACCATCACGCCTTTGCGGGCATCGATCAGGATGATGGCGAGCTGAGCATGCGAGGCGCCGGTAGCCATATTTCGGGTATACTGCTCGTGACCGGGAGTGTCGGCCACCATGAAGGAGCGCCGCGGCGTCGTGAAGAAGCGGTAGGCGACGTCGATCGTGATGCCCTGCTCCCGTTCGGCCTCCAGCCCGTCCACGAGCAGCGCGAAATCGATGTCATTCCCGGTGCTACCGTGCTTGATGCTGTCGCGTTCCAGCACCGTGAGCTGATCGTGGTAGATCATCTTGCTGTCGTGCAGTAATCGGCCGATCAACGTCGATTTGCCGTCGTCCACCGAGCCACATGTGATGAATCGCAGCTGATCCTTTGTCCTGGCCGGGACCGGTTCCGTCGTCGGCTTTGTAAACATCAAAAGTAGCCTTCCCGCTTCTTCTTCTCCATTGAAGCGGCTTCATCGGTATCAATTAGGCGTCCCTGGCGCTCCGACACAGTCGCAATCTGCATTTCTGCGACGATGTCTTCGATCGTCGTCGCATCGGATTCAATAGCCCCGCTCAAAGGATAACATCCAAGCGTACGAAAGCGGATCATCCGCATTTCCGGCGTCTCGTCGCAGTTAAGCGGCAATCGCTTGTCGTCGATCATGATCGTCGCACCATTTCGACGCACTATCGGTCTTTGTTTTGCGAAGTAGAGCGGAACGACCGGAATCTTCTCGAGCATGATGTATTCCCACACATCGAGCTCGGTCCAGTTTGACATCGCAAACACGCGCATGGTTTCGCCCTGGCGGATCCGTGTGTTGAATAGGCTCCAGAGCTCCGGCCGCTGGTTACGGGGGTCCCATACGTGTCCGGCCGAACGGAAGGAGAGTATCCGTTCTTTTGCGCGGCTCTTTTCCTCATCGCGCCGGGCTCCGCCAAAGGCCGCATCAAATCCGTGGAGGTCGAGCGCCTGCTTCAGCGCGTCTGTCTTCATCACCTGGGTATGGAGCGCGGAGCCGGAATCGATTGGATTGATCCCGCGCGCGATGCCCTCCTTGTTGACATGGACGATCAGGTCGAGGCCCAGCCGCCTGGCCGTCGCATCGCGGAAGCTGATCATCTCGCGGAACTTCCAGGTCGTGTCAACGTGAAGCAGGGGGAAAGGCACTTTTGCCGGATAGAACGCCTTGATCGCAATGTGCAGCATCACGCTTGAGTCTTTTCCGATCGAGTAAAGCATGACCGGCCTTTTGAACTCGGCGACCACATCACGCATGATTTCAATCGATTCAGCCTCGAGACGGCGCAGATGTTTCGGCAGCATATATCTTCTTTTCGATGCAGGATCTCTGTTCTTCGCCGTTCTATGGCTCCAGCCCAGAGTGGGAATATCCGCGACGGAAACGACCGGCCAAGACGCATGGCTCGTCCATGAGGTCAAGCCCCGTTGGACAGCAGACTTGCAGACGTGGCGCTGATGCTGCCGGCGCCTGCGTCACACCTGATCGGGAGATCAGCTCGCGCGGGTTAAGGATCTTGGCTAAATCAACCAGCGTGTTTTGATCGCAAGCATTCAGATCGGCCTAGGGGATATTGAGGATCTGCTCAAGCCGCGCGACCTCGCCTCGCAACATCTCGATAGCCGTGTCGCGGTTGCGAATGGCGTCCAGCCCCGCAGCTCGATCAGCTTCTGACGCCAACAGCGCCTGTTGCAACTGGGCCGCCATCGAAGTGGCCGGTCGCAAATTCTCCTCAACGTTTGCGCCCGATGGACCGTTCGCCTGTCGCACCTTGGAGACGTCGCACGCAGAGCGAATTTTCTCCGAAACGTCCCAAGCAGTATGGACCGGCTCTCCAGGGTGAGATGGGCCGGATAATGCTCCCGCCTTGGTACTTCGCACATCCCACCAGGTTCGGAATATCTGACGATAAAGTTCGGTTACCTCCCTTCCCCTATCCAGGACTCCGGCTTGCTGTGCAAGCAGCAGTTCCTGCTCATATCCGAGTTCTAGCAAAAGCTCGGCGCCGACCAGATCGGTCACGGTTTGCATCTCTTCGACGCTCAATTGAGATTGCCATGTCTTGACAGAGCTTTGGTCGACGGCGTTTCGTTCCAGGATTTTTCGGTCTCCGAAGCTGCTGGATCGAAGATAATCTGCTTGTCCCATCCCCGCCGATGCAACGGCCGCTGGATCACAGCCGAGCCCAGTCAACAGACGCCGGATCTCCTCGTCCGGATGCGCCACGAGGAGTTCGTAGTGCACGAACTGTGTCTGCGGGCGAGTGCGATGCGCGGCGAGCTTGGGAAGGCCCAGAACCAAATCGGCGAGTGAAGATATGATGACGTCGGGTAGACGGAGCATGAGATCGGCGAGACTGGATACGCTGACCGAATGCGAGCTTTCTGCCCGCAGTGGGATGCCCCACGTCGATTTCAGTGAAGCGGCAACGGCATAGGGGTTGCGCATCAGAAGGATGTGTGGCGCTTCTGGATAAACAGATTCAAGAAACTCAAGCGCCGTCCAATAGCGTGGTGTCTTGTCTAAGATGATGCGCTTGCCCGCTTCTGCCAGATACTGATCATATGCTGCATCGGCAAAAGCGCGGCTGACGATCGTGCGATCTATCCGCCCCAGGAATTCGGAGGTCGCGGCTTCAATCAGTGAGCTGCCCGCCGGATGGCGCTGATCCACCCTGCCAAATGCTTCAAGCGCCAGCATCAACCAGGGTTCAGGCGGAGCCACAATGTCTGGATGGTGCTGGAGCAAATGCGCCAGGAGTGTCGTCCCGGATCGTGGAAGACCGAGGAGAAAGCACACCGCAGGCGAACGGCCAAAACGTCCGCTCATCGTTCAGACCCTCGTGCTTGAAAAGCGAACCCTGTCGGCGCTCGCTCGATTGAGCGAAACAAAGCCAGCCGCGGGATCACATGAGGAACCGCTTGCGTACAAAGCGTCAAACGACAAGAATTTTGTCTGCCACTCATCAGGAGAGCCGTTGAGTTCGATCGATCGGGCGGGATCGCAGAAGGATAACTGCAATCGCCTCCTCGATTGCTCGACAGTTGAAACGAAGTCAAGCGCCGCTCAATTGCACGAAGATTGATCGCGGATATGGGAAGGTTGGAAAGAACTATACGGACGTTTGCCGAAGATCGCCCGCAGCACATGGAAGGTTATTACGTATAGTCACAAGCTGCCTGTTGGTGGAGCATTGAAGACGGAAATGCGACATGCACCTCGCTGATGCTCGGCATACACCAACCTCGGCAAAAGAGCGGACAGCTCGGCGAGTGCGGCAAAGAAGCAGACCATATCGCGGACATCTCACACCTGGCGAGGCGCAGCTATCTTGTCAACGCGTATCGATCCCGACGCAACTTTCCCGTGAGTGCTGCCGTTGGTCCTTCAAGACACTGAGCCATGGCTCCGGCCAGCCTGTTGTTCGCAAGCCCATCCGGCCGAACTGTACCAAGTATTTGATTTACCTGCTCTTGCAGCGCTGCCCCTCCCCTAATCGGCGCTAAGGAGGCTTGTAAAGGATGGAACCTGGCTTAAAATGCCGCCGGATTTACCTGATCCAGCAAGCGCGCTTGGCCGCATCACTGACGGAGACGAGATTGTCCGGCCGTTCACGTGGGAGATCAGATCGATCCATGCGTGTCTCGAAGAACTTGCCAAAATCCGCGCCAATGTGCTCGGCATCACTGGGCCACGGTGGGCAATCCTGATGGCGGTGACCTATTTGGGCAGAGAAAAGGATGTACCGGTCAATCTGATGTCACGATTGATGCACGTCGACCCTTGCTTCGTGACGACCCACTCAAAGCTGCTAGAGAAAAACGGTTTCCTGCGGCATAAGTCCTCCGCGATGCCCGGATCGTGCAGATGTCGCTGACGGCCAAAACGCGCAAGCATCTCGCGACTTTGGCGCCACGACAGCAAGCGCAGGATGAGCTCGCTCTTGATGAATTCGGCGTTGAGCGATCAAGCGAGTTCATTGCCAAGCTTGCTACAGTGAGGCATCGCCCGGAGAGGGCCCGCTCTGGCATTCAGAAGACCAAACGCACGACCGTCGGAAATGGAGCTCGCTAACGATGTCGAGTCTCCCGTCCTTCGAGTATTTCTTGAAGCAGCGCGGTCGAAGGTGGTTGTGGTCCGTTCACAACGCCGAGGGCGCGCAGGTGATGACGGGTTCAGGACGTAACCGCTCCGCCGCCATCTATCAGGCTAACAGAGCGCTTTTTCAATTGCTGCTGAGCGCGCCATATCGCCTCGGAGCTCGAGCTAGCCGACAGGCTCGGCGGCGTCCGCTTACGCCCAAACTTTAGCCTGGCATGAGCTTCGAGGATGCTCCATTCGCGAGGTTGTTTCCATATGGCTAACGCGATCAGTCCGTTCGGCCCAGCGCGCCCAAGGCTGCCTCGCCGAAGCTGAAGAAGCTGCTGGCCGAACGGATGCTAGATTCGGCCCCTGCGGAGTTCCTCTGCAACTGGTCAGCTTCTCGAAAGCTAACGCGCCTAGCACTGGCGTTGTTTTGTTGGCTTCCCGCCGGCAAGTTATTCGGAGATTGAAGCCTTTACCGGCTTCTCAGCGCTTACGCCCAGATCTGAGCTTGGCTGCGCAGACTTGCGGACAGCCTGGGGTTGGGACGGAGAGCGGTATGGATGATTCACACTCCTGGCAGTTGCACAGATGGGTGCCGCGATTTCCTCAGAATGGCGAAATCCCGGCGGGCCAAGAGGGGGATGATGCGAGCCTGCAAGCAAGCTTTGAGCATCAGCTGTACCAGTTGCAATCTGGTTCGCGCGAGGACGGCGGTGGACAGATCCAGCGAAGCGAACTCGGCCCTTCACTGGCGATACCGGTTTGGCCCAATGCGCGGGACGACCTGTTTAGTGACGGGCGCTACACCTCGAACGCGGCGGCGCACGAACCAGCCGCCTCGCCGCAGAATGGTTCGCAGCAACCGGAATTAGTGAATACGGAGATTCGTGAGGGTCGCGCCAAGCGTGACCGCTCCGAACCCTTTGCTGAGGACGTAACACTCGTCTCTGCCTTCAAGAAGGCAGCCCGCGCCGCAGGCATGCCCGAGCCAAGCGTCAAGACAGCGGGAGCCAATCTGACCGGTTTGAGCAGCTGGCTCCGCCAGAACTTTCGGGCCCCCATAGCAAACCGATTTGGCCGCGATTCTCCCGGCCATGATTCGTTCGTGAGTGACGTTGGGGCCTATCTGAAAGATGGCGGCCGTTCGGCTGTCGTTGGGCTGCTGAACAAGATCGCCCCCGGTAGCCTCCCTTCCGCCGACGAGCTGATCGGGGAGCTCCCTGCCGAAGATGCAAACCTGCTGGCAAGGTTACGAGCAGACGGCGCGCGAAGAAAAATTCCCAAAACGACCATAGACAAAAGCTTCTATGGACTTAGGGCGTTTATGCGGTGGCTCCAGGCTAACAAGAAGGATCCTATCGCTACTAGGTTGCAAGGCGATTCATTATCCAAGGATCTTTCGACGTACAGGAGCCAGGGGGGAGACCCTCAATACCGCCTCAAATCGGCCTTGGAGGATCTCCCGAGGCTCGCGTCTGGGGGTGAAAACGCCGAAGCACGCGGACCCGGAACGCGTGCGATGGGGCGGCGCCGAGGTACGCTGGCTCCTCATCCCGAAGACGACTCCCTCATCCAGAGTGCGCTCAACCAAGCCTTGCACGATCTCAGAAGTTCGACTCCGACGCAGAGGCAGTCTGCCCAGAAGCGGGCTTCGCGTCTGCGTGGGTTCAGTGCTTGGCTGAAGGATAAGGGCGGAGAGAGCGTGATCGCCCGGCTCAATGGCCCTGAGCAGCAGCAGGGAACGTTGCAAAAAGACGTGACGACGTTCAGGCAGGCCAGAGGTAGAGTAGCAGACGCGGATTTATCGCATCTTCGGAGCTACTTGAAACTTATCGAAGCGAACCGGGCACTGGGCATGCAAGCACGAGAGCAGTTGACTTCGCCAGCTGTGCCGGACGCCAGGCGGCCCAAACTGTTGCAGGTGCTTCCCGCGCCCAGCCCGAGCGGGGATGGTGCGGCTTTTTTGAGCGAGGCAGTGCAAGAACCCGCGTCATCATCGGCCGCCAAGGCTCGCTCAGACACCTACGCTGGCCTTGAGTCCTTTGTTGACTTGAATCCGCCGACGCCGTTTGAATTGCGCGACGATGCTCACTTTGCGCCGTTGCCCGCCAGGGCTCGCTCAGACACCTTCGCTGGTCTTGAGTCCTTTGTTGATCTGAATGCACAGACGCCGTCCGAATTGCGCGACGATGCTCACTTTGCGCCGTTGCCCGCGAGGGCTCGCTCAGACACCTTCGCTGGTCTTGAGTCCTTTGTTGATCTGGATGCACCGACGCCGTCCGAATTAGACGACGACGCTCACTTTGCGCCAGCGCAGCCTGCCAGGGCACGCTCAGACACCTTCGCTGATCTTGAGTCATTGATTGATCTGAATCCGCCGACGCCGTTTGAATTGCGCGACGATGCTCACTTTGCGCCGCTGCCCACCAGGGCTCGCTCAGACACCTTCGCTGGTCTTGAGTCCTTTGTTGATCTGAATGCACCGACGCCGTCCGAATTAGACGACGACGCTCACATTGCGCCAGCGGAGCCTGCCAGGGCACGCTCGGACACCTTCGCTGATGTTGAGTCATTGATTGATCTGAATGCGCCGACGCCATCCGAATTGCGCGACGACGCTCACTTTGCACCAGCGCACTCGGCCGACACTCGGTCAGATAGTTACGGCGATCTCTCTATTATTGATCTGAATACGCCGCCCCCGTCCGAATTGGACGAGGAGGTTGATTCTGCGCGAGCATTTCCGGCCCCCACCTCCGCTGCTCAGATCGGAGGTTGGGACCCGACAGCCCCTTCGCGAGGCCCCGGACTGGTGCTCGGGGATGAACAATGGCTCGGCGACGAGCACATCCAGAGGGATTACGAGTTGCTGGAGCAGTGGTTGCAGGAGAACCATCCGGATCTCGCCGTCCGGACGCAGCTCGTGGATCCCCTTGTCGCCCACTATCAGATACGCCTGGCGGCCGTCGATGGCGAGGCACGAAGTCGATTTCAGCGCCTCATCGATCGAAATGGCGACGATACTGCCGACTTCCTGTTTCTGCCAATGAACGATGCCGATCGTCCTGATCAACGCGGCACCCATTGGTCGCTGCTGTTCGTTGATCGCAGAGACCGGCAACGGCCGGTCGCCTATCACTACGACTCCATCCGGGGATACAATGACGGCCGTGCAGCAGAGCTCGCAAGGCGGCTGGGACTCAGCCGGAGACCAGCCGAAATGGCCCAGCAGCAGAACAGCTATGATTGCGGCGTCTTTGTCCTGGACGGCACGCGAGCGCTGGTTCGGGGATTGGCAATAGGACAGCCGGACCTGCTGAACCTTAAGAACCTCAGGGTCAGCCGGCTGGCGCTGCAAAACCGGCTAAGGAGCTGAGGTCGGCTAGCGGCTCTCGCCGAGGCCGGTCAGGCCGGTGTGCTTGCGCTTGCGGAAAACCGGTCGCCTCGCGCCGTTACCGTGACCAATCGAGGGCCGGTGTAGCTCTCGGCAACGATCCGCTGCTTCTCTTCGAATATACAGTGGCGCCGAGCGGCCGTTGATAATTTCCAGCCGGGAAACCGTCGAAATAGGATATGATCAGTCATAAGCCTAGTCTTCACTCTCGATCATGCCGCGCCAAGCGGCCTTCGCCGTCAATGCCTCCTTTCAGGACTCAACAAAGATGACGAAGCACTGGAGCCCGTTCCGCGACAATGAAAGGCCAAGTGCGTGAAAAGCTCTTTTCACCGCAATTGGTAGGGCCAATTTGCGACACAGTTTCAATGGCCATAAAGGGCGGCCCGCGAGCCGCCCTACTGGGCTACTTACCAGCGCTCATCAGTAAGCTACCGCTGATGTCCGAGTCCGATTCCGAGATTCAAGGCCTTCTGGCGTAGCGCACCGACGCTGCGTTTGGTCATTTTTGCTATTTTTATGACCGGGGTCCGCGCCTTCGAATGGACCTTGAGCTCTTTGATATCTGCCTTGGTCCACTCGCGCCGCTTAACGCGTTTCTTGGTTTCTTTTTTCACCATGAATGCTCCTTTTGAGGAGCGGCTTGTAACATAGTTTTTTCGGAGCGACGACCGTAAAAAAGGCAATTTAGGAACTCGCGCCACGTTACAAGCTCGGTCATGTGTTCACAAGACAAGGCGTCTGGACTCGTGCAGCTGTGGAATTGTAAACTTCGTACAGACGCCGTGTTGAGAGGCTTCGTTATAATTGAATGCAGCCCCAGACTCCAGGTACGCCAGAGGTGGTCAGAGCGCTGAAGGACCCGGCAGAGTCCCTCGCCAGACGACGTCGTCAACCAATACGCAGGTTCTCCGCACTTATTTTGCTTGAACGACCGGCGTTCATCTCGCAACTGACCCGGGCGCCTTCCGCAAGATTGGTGTAGCCGGCCTTCTCGACCGCGCTGATGTGCACGAAGACGTCAGCTCCTCCATCCTCAGGTTGGATGAAACCATATCCCTTGGTCGCGTTGAACACTTCACAGTACCCATTGCCACTGCATTATCTCCAAACTGAATTTGCGCGATCTAATCGGAGTACGTCGCCATCAGCAAGGGACCGAGCGGCAAGCCGTCACGCCGATAGCCCTTTGCGCGGGCTCAATCGCTTGCCGGGGAGCGCTTTCTGCGCGCGCTCGTTCGCGGCTGCGAAGTCACCAGGGGCGGCTGCTCATCTTCAGGCACTTGCGCGATGTCCCGCTCAACCGGCCCCTGCATAGCACCTCGATCTAGCTGTTCGAGCGTCTCAAGAGCCTTCCTTCCCTCCTCGGAGATAATCCAGCACCCGGCCTCTCGCTCGATCAGCCTTTGGCCGAAAATATCGAGTTGGGGCGCGCGGCTCGCGATGCGCTTCATACGCGCCGGCCACTCTGGGCCGCTGCTATAATAGATGGCCAAATGCTGTTTAACGATTTCAATGCTCGCCCGCCCGTGCGGCTGGCCGGCAAGTATCTTCAGTATGGACAGCTGAAAACTCACGCGCGGACGCCATCGACTCAAGGAAAAGCTCCATAATACTTATCCTGAGGGAAGCCGCAGCGCCGTGCGCCGCTTTTCAAAAGAAACCTTGCTCCTTAAGCCTAATGAAGCAGGATACCCACTGCCGTCGACGCGGTAAGCAAGGCTCTCGACGGCATCGGCGACATCCTGCCCAGAGTGTTTCGAAGAATGAGTCAGCGTAGATAGCCGCGTTGGCTACGCGTGTGACGAAGTCTCAACTGCCGCACTCGACCGATTTGAGATCAAACTACGTCGGTGGTAACCGCGCTGTTGCACATCTTGGCGAATGACATCGCTCACTGAACGCACCGCCCGCTTCTTTCGCTTCCAATTGCCGTCCAATCCCGCGGGGATCGCAAAGCCTCGCGGAACGACCAAAAGGTCGTGTCTTCCGTTCAAATAAATATCGAACATGTCGTCCCTCGTTTGATACGAGCGTAGATCGCCGGTTCATCCATTTGGTGACATCGAAGCAACAGTCGCGTTTAAAGACTCTACGCGAGTTTTCTCCGGATTTCGCCCGCACTTGAGCGTGCATGCCGCAGAGCGCGCCACGATATCGAGTGCACCAAAGGAAGACAGAGCGGAGGCTCTGGTCCGCATTGGCGCGAACAGGCGGCAACAAGCGCCGCAGGGCCTAACCGTTATCCACCAGTCACGCCTCTCTGGCGGCTTTGAGACGGCAGAATGTAGTACACCAAGGTGTCGGCGCCGAATGCGGACAGATGAAGCTCACGTGCGATCGCATTGATGCCCTGCGGGCTCAAGTAAGCCGGTTCGGATGTCCGGGACAGGCTCGCGCGTAACCGGCTGAGCAGATTTCTAATCCGTCAAGGACATTGATATGTGCAGATTGGCCAAGCATGCGTACCCTTCGAAACAGCCATAGCTGCCGCAGGCAGACTTGTTTTTGACGTGAATCAAACAAGACCGATGTGGGAGCAAATGCTTCGATCCGGATGGCCCTGCCGGTACGACGCTTGGCGGAGCGCTGCAGAGCCAGTTGAACGGCAGGCCGGCAAACCCTCCAGCAAGGTCCGCTTAGGTGTCGCGAGACAACAGGGCGCCTGCCGAATTGACCAGCATCACGGCACGACCCTGTCCGGGATCACGCCTAGATTCACAGATTGGCCCCACAATTCAATTCGCAGACTTCCCTCGCCAAAGTCAGCTAACCACCCCATGCCGGCGGCAATGCAGGCGGGGTTCGAAGCTCTATCACATCGGCGAAGACTGTCCAATCGCGGACACTCTTTTGCTTGCAGAAATCGGTCTCCGCCTGCTGTGCAGCAGCACTCAGCGAGTCGGCATCGACCTTGAACGCTGCCTGACAGGCACGATGTTCGTGGCCGGTATCGTCACAAACGGTCTTAATGAATCGAACGTTAAATGAAGGCATGGCACCCTCTTGCCGTGGGTTTGCTTATCCATCATTCTGCCATTCGCGCCACAAGAGTATTTGATCTGCCTCAAGCGGCATTCCCAAGAGGTTGTCCGCTCCTGCATCGAGATAAGCTCGAGACTTTGGCAGCGCGACGCGAGCGCTCCTGTTGTCCCGCAGACCAGGCGATTGCTATCTGTCCAGTTCGGCGGATCGCACTCTGTTTTGAGCCGAGGGACAGCGCCTTCTGGTCTGCTCATGCCCTCGACCGACAAAATTGAGGCGATGATCGAGGAATGTCTCGAAGAGACGATTGAGAGCAGCATGCGCCGTCACGCCGAGATGCCGGCTATTGATCTCTATCGATCCCATACTTCTCGAGACGCCGCGAACTTTGCACACGATACTTGGTGGTCTCACGAGGCATTGCCGCAAACACCGGATCATTGCGCCAATCACCGGGCAGAGCCATTTCTGACGCGCACCGGCGGGCGGGGGCTATCGACGGCGAGACCTACGCGCACGTGATCGTGGGGCCAATGAGGCGAACGCCCCGATCTCGCTTCTGACGGTCCACCCTGCCGCCGCGACAGCAAAGCCGATGATCAGGCTCGTCGCAGCCAACGTTTCGATAAGCCCAAGGTTCAGGACTTCAGCTCCAAAGCCTATGGCTGGGATCAGCGCCGGCAAGGCTACCGACAATGCGAGGCGAGCGATCAATTCCCATCCGCTTGCCGGCTATCGCGGCATTGAGGACAAATGCTGTCGTGGCCCATTCGCGAGCGGTGCGCCTCAAATCAACCCGGCTCCACGCTGGCGTGTTGCCGGACCAACGCGAGGCCCTGGCGGATCGCCGGAGTTGGGACATGTCGCCTGCCAACGCGGGCCTGTCCGGCTCGCAGCGGCCGCTCGAGCTCGGCCATTCTGGACACGCATCAGCTCTTTTGACCTGTATCAATACTGCGGCGAGTGCCTACTGATAGAAGCGATCTCCCAGTCCAAGGTCACACACATGGCAGACAGAAAGACTTGGCGCCCCATCACCTTTTCATGTCCAGATACCGGCGACCGAGTTCAAGGACTGCTGCCGGACGCACCCGAGTCGCGTGCCGATGACCTGTACCCGATAACCTGCGCCGCGTGCGATGGTGTCCACTTCATCGATCTGCGGACCGGCGCGATGATCGGCGCCGAGCGCAGCTAGGCCCATCCGAATGGTGTCAAGCGAATTCTGGCGTCTTCCCGTTCTCGCTTGGGGATGCCGCCCCGCTCGCAAGGGCGCGGCTGACGTCATCACAACCCAACGCCCCACGCTGACGCCGTGGGACAAGGAGATTTCTCACCAACGAAGGATGTTCGACATGACAGACCACGGGGACATTTGTCCCGCCGCGGGCCAGCTTGCGGGAGCGGCAGTCCAGTTTAACTTCTGCAGAACAGCGATTAATATCAACCGCCGAGGTCTTGAGCTGATCCAGATCGAATCGACCGAAGCCCGGGAGTTGTTTCGCCGCGCCAATCCTAATATTTCGGTTGGCGAGCGGATCATGTCCCGGCACGATAGGTTCCACGGCGCCACGGCCGATAAAACCCCGGCCGCGGCTGACGCGATCGAGACCACGCGCCGCCTGCCCAATATTGGGCTGAGCTTGTTCGCGCGGCGACCAAGCGATCTCGTCCGTCGTGTTCAGAAGGTTGCCTGAATTTGTCAGCCGGCAGCGATGAACACCGTCCAAGATCCAATGGCGACCTGACCTGGGAGCGGCTCGAAACGACGCCGCCCTTTGATCGGGATCTGGAGATTGCCGTGGTCGAGGATAATACCATTCACCGGGTGGTCTTTCCTTGCCGCCGGATCTTCGGCGGCTGGATCAAGGCCAAGACCGGAGAACACGTAGCCGTGCAGCCGACGCACTGGCGCATCTGGCCCAGATAGCGGCGACCATCCTGCACAATAGATTGGCGCGAGTTGAGGCGCGTCTGCCTCCGGCGGCCTCTCGTGGGAAACAATGTAGAGTCGATCGAATGAGAGGGTCTGCCAGGAAACATGTCCGACCACGTCTGGTACGGCTATGGCACTGCCGCGGCAGCCGCCGCGCTGGCTCTCGTGCTGCGCCTGGCGCTAGATCCATAACTTCAGGAACGCACGTTCACGAACATCTACCTTCCGTCGTCGTTTTTGCCGCTTTCGCCGCGGCCGCGGACCGGGAACTTCGCTACCCTGCTCTGCCTCGTCATCACCGTGGCGTTTCTTGCGAAAGGTCTTATCACCGATTCCGCAAACATGATCGATATCGCGGAATTCGCGGTACTTGGTCCCCTCCTTGGCTTCGGGGGCAATCGGCTGCGGCGGGAAACAGAGCAGGCGCGGTATGGGCTAGACCATCTGCAGTTGAGCCTAGATACCGTGCCGGAAGCCATGATCGTGATTGACGAGAAGGACATCATTCGCTCCTTCACCGCCGCGGCAGTGCGTTTATTTGGTTGGTCTCCGGACGACGTGGTCGGAATGAATGTATCGAGGTTGACGCCGCAGCTCTACCGCGCCGAGCACGAGCGCTACATTAAACGTTATCTGACCAACGGCGAGCGGCACATCATCGGCATCGGCCGCATCGTGGTCGGCGAACGGAGCGACGGCTCGACCTCCGTCGGTGAGGTCAAAGTGCGCGGCGAACGGTTCTTCACCGGTTTCATCCGAAAACGCATCAAAGGGCGGGCGCAGGAACGGCGGTTGCAAGAGCTGCAATCTGAACTCGTGCACGTGTCGCGGCTGACCGCCATGGGTGAGATGGCATCGTCTATTGCCCATGAGATCAACCGGCCGCTCTCCGCAATTACAAACTACATGCGCGGCGCAGAGGCTCTGCTGGCGCCCGATAAGCCGGACACCAACTGCATTAATGATGCACTCGAACACGCCGCCCAACAGGCTCTGCGCGCCAAGGATATCATCAAGCGCCTGCGGGAATTCGTTGCCAAGGGCGAGCACACTGTGGAGACTCCGCTCACGCTCCTTGAAGAAGCTGTGGCTCTGGCCCTCGTCGGCCCCAAGGAGCAAGGCGTACGCGTGATGATCCGCAGCGATCGCGATCTGCCTTTGATAGTCGACGAGATCCAGATCCAGCAGGTTGCGCTGAACCTGATACGCAATGCAATCGAGGCCATCGCTTCCTGCCCGCGCCGCGAATTGACCGTCGAAGTTGCCAAGGTCGACAGGTTTACCGTTGCTGATAAGGGCCCCGGCATCAGCCCTGGTATCGCCGACCGCCTGTTCCAGCCCTTTGTCACGACTAAAAAGCATGGCCTGGGTGTGGGGCTATCAATTTGCCGGACGATCGTCGAGTCACATGGCGGCCACATCGTCGCGGAAACGAATCCGGGCGGCGGCACGATCTTTCAGTTCACCCCGCCATTTGTGGAGGTTAGTGAAGAGACATGATTGGGCGGCGCATTCTTGTAATCGACGATGACGCCGCGATGCGGGACTCGCTTGCGTTTCTGCTTGATGTTAACGGTTTCTACGTAGCAACCTATGAGACGGCGACCGCGTTTCTCAATGACGTCGCGAGCGGTCCGGTTGACTGCATTGTGTCAGACATCCGCATGCCGGGTATGAGCGGGCTCGAACTGGTCCGCAAAGTGAAGGCCGATCGCGTCGACTGCCCCGTCGTCCTGATAACTGGTCATGGCGACGTATCGCTCGCAGTCGAAGCGATGAAAGCGGGTGCGGTCGACTTCATCGAGAAGCCGTTCGAGGAGGAGGTGCTATTGCGCGCGATCAATAGTGCTTTGGAAGCGCGACCAACAAAGCCAGCCGATGACGCAGCGAAACTGCAGGCGGAAGCCCGCCTCGCGGACCTCTCGTCGCGCGAGCATGACGTCCTGCAGGGACTATTAGCCGGCAAGATCAACAAGGTGATCGCCCATGATCTCGGCATCAGTCCCCGGACAGTCGAGGTCTACCGTGCGAACCTCATGGCCAAGACCAATGTCCGCAGCATGTCCGAGTTGATGCGGATCGCCATTACGGCGGGACTCTAGCAGCAGCGCAAATGACGCGAATGGCCTATTCATGCATTCAAGCTGCGCAATCCAGACGACGAACGGAGGGTTTTCGGGCGCGCCGCGCCGAACCGATCATGTTTTCGGTGACGGCTACCGATGCAACGCACGCGATGCTGGTTTCTTGCCACCGGACCATCGCGAGAGCTGCTGCCTGCCGGTTTGATCGTGCTTAAACAAAATCACGGCGGCGTATGAAGCAGATCAATTGCGCCGGCCCAGGTTTGTGCTCCGATGGGCAGCAGGTCTATCACCCCGGAGAACGGCATAGTTCGGCAATATATTGGTCCATCCTCCCACGGAGCTCCCGGTGCGGGCTGTAAACGGTCCGATTTCCTTCGCATTGGGCATGGGTGCGCATCTTGGCGCTGTGGCGGTCGGTTACGGGAGGACCATTGTGCGGTCATTGCGCTCGGCTGGGCGGCAGTCACTTCGGTCTTCGAAATCAAACGGTCGCGTGCGTTGGAGCGGGCCGAAGCGGCACTGCGGGCACGGAACGCCGGCAGCCAGGCCGGCGGCCCTGTTTGGTACCTGCCATGGATTTTCCATGGCGCTTTTTCGATCAGACGAATTCGGATTTGCTGGCGCGGCCGCCGCCGTGCGGCCCGCGCGTTGCAAGACGCGATGCCGCTGCTGTGTAAAGCAGACGCCCCGTCGTCGCGACCGCCACTCCGGCAGGGTGCCGGCGGAAAGCTCCACCGCCTGTCTGGGTCAGTATCTTGCAAAGCCGGGGCTTTCTGCAAAGGTCGTCTCAGACATCCCGGTCGGCGCAGCGCGCCCTCCTATCGCTTGCGGCGGACGCAAGCCTCGACCTGCTGATGATGGGTGGATACGGCCGCTCTCGGCTGTAAGGCTGTTCGGCGGTATCGCGGGAGATATCCTTCGTGCAATCACCATCCAGTCCTGATGTCGCACTGAGGGCAAGAATTCCAGATGCGGTCAGAACGCCGTCGCAATCGGCGCAATAGCGACGCCAGGCGCGCGACCAGGAACAGGAGTGCCGTCTGTCCGGGCCCTCACGCGTTCGTCGGCGCCCCATCGACGAGGTGCGGGCGAACCCGCCATCATGCGACACTGCTTCGAACGCTACACGCTAACGGTCGAAATGCCGCATGACAGTCTGTCATCGGCCATCCGACGATGCCCCGAGCTCAGCTTCAAGCCAGGCCAAGTCGCGATTTCCTCCCGTTTCAAAAATCGCTGGAGAGCGGCAAGCTGGCCGTTGAGCCAGGTCAATCTGTCACGCGAGCCGAATTCTATGATCCGGGTCCCAACTCGGTCCACATGCGTACGTATCGGATGATGTCCAAGCACGTCGTCCACATCGGCCAGCGTAGATCGATCAGGATGCCGTCAATATCCGCTTCGTCACACGGCCCATCGATGCTGATCGGGACTCAGAGTCACGGCGTCCGAACAAGACTTCCTGCGGCGAGCCGAAAGTGGCGGTCGACGACAGCGTTCGGCCTGGCTGGAGTTCTTCACGGGTTCGGCCGTGCGCTTCCGACTGGTTCCATGGACGCGGCTGACGAAGCCAGCATGCAGCTTTCTAATCCGATTTGAGCATGTTTGAGCAACCAAGGGACAGCGCCGGTTCAAGACGCCCTCCTCCACGGGACCTACGTGTAAATACTTAGGGGCTTCTACCTAGGGGAAACATCCAAATTTCCCAGTTCGTCAGGAGCAGCCAATTTGCGTCCCATCGACGTTCGCAAGATAGGGTCCGCCATGCACGCCCAGGCCCCCAGGTTTACCGAGACCAGCCGCCATCCGACCAGGGTCTTGCGTGGGCAACCTCATGCGTGTGGACCGTTTGGCATGATTGCGACACCGATGCGGTTCACTCGCAATAGCGAGATCTACAGCGAAGACGAGGCGGCGGAATACCTGTATCAGGTGGTCTCGGGCGCTGTGCGAACCTACAAGATTCTGGAAGACGGACGCCGTCAGATCGGTGCGTTTTATCTGCCCGGCGACATCTTCGGCTTCGAGGCCGGAGGAAGTCATATCTCTTCGGCCGGAGCGATTTGTGAGACACAGCTGCTGCTGGTGAATCGTACCGCCCTCATTGTTCGCGCCAGTCACGAGAGGGAGCTAACACGGCAGCTGTGGGACGCGATGGCGCTCGAACTCCGCCGCTTTCAGGAACATATGATGCTCCTGATCAGCAGCGCTGAAGACCGGGTCGTGGCCTTCCTGCTCGATATGTCTCGCCGCGCTACGAAGAACGCTGCCATCGAACTGCCCATGTCACGGCAGGATGTTGCCGATTATCTTGGCTTGACGATCGAAACGGTGTCGCGCACGTTTACCCAACTTGAGCAGAATGGCGTGATCGCCCTGCCGACCTCACGCCGAGTCGAGCTGCGTACCGACAGATTGCCCAGGAGCTTTGTGCAAAACTTCGGCTAAGTTCATTTACGCCAGCTCGAATTGAATCGCGCTACTTTTTTGCGCCGAACAGCGCGGACAAATTGCAGCGCAGCGAAGGACACCGAATTCGGCTTGGGCGATCTGGCAAATTGTAGAAACGCTTCCAGCCTACATTGTGCCTCCAGGAGTACCGCAATGATCATCGATCTTTTGCTTCGCGAGCATCGCAATATTGATCTGCTTCTGGTCGCTCTTCAACGCGAATTGGAGATTTTTGAGAAAGGGATTCGTCCCGACTATGAGGTCATTCGCGCGATTATCAGCTATTTCGAAGTTTACCCCGAGGTGTACCATCATCCACAGGAAGACTTGATTTTTTCCAAGCTCAAGGCTCGCGATTCGGATGCAGCTGCAATCGTCGGCGATCTCGCGCTTGAACATCAGGAAGTCGTCGACCGTTTGCACCACTTCGCGCAAGCTATTGACGCCATCCTCGCCGATCGTGAACTCCTTCGGCAAGACGTCGGCAATATCATACGCGACTTTATAGTACGCGAGCGGCACCACATGATATGGGAAGAACGAGATTTCTTTCCCGCCGCCCTGACGGCTCTCTCGGCTCAGGATTGGACCGAAATCGCCTCCGCCCTCACCGATCATGGAGATCCGCTGTTCAGCGAGACAGCGGCAGCGACTTCCGATGCGCTAAGAGCGCATATTCTGCAATTGGAGCAAGAAGCTGAGGCCGAACGGGGCTCGGTCGCGTTTTCGTCCGCCAAGGCCGGCAACCCGCGACACGGCGCCGAGACGGATGGGGCGTATTGACCGCTGCCGTTTCACAGCAGGGAGTGGACCTCATGCTCATCCTGTCGAAATGAAAATGGGGATGCTCGCGGGCGCGTAGGCTGCCGTACCGCCAAGATGGCTTCTGCACAATATGATCGCTTCCTCGACCACCGGTGCAAACGGCATGGCCGAGCCTTCCCGAGCTCTGGTTCCGGCACGTTCCACAATGTGACCGTCGCAGGTTTGGCATGCGCAGTAATATCGCGCGAAACGGACGCCTCTCATGTCCGCCGACCGATAAGGACGAGCGATTGCAGCGGCGCGGGTGCGGCGAAACACTTCCACTCCTTGAGCCCCGCCCGGCACGCTCTGAACCATCCGAGCGCAGCCGGTTCGACTCACTGCACGCCAACTGGACGTCGATCGCCTGGCGCAGTTCTGGCGCGATTGGATCACAACGATCTATGGGGCTCCGCATCGTAAAGGATGCGCATTCCTGGCGTGTGACCGCTTCATCGCGATCCAAAATACGATGCATGCGGCGTGCGCATGCCCTACCAAATGCGCTTTGGAGTGGCGATCAGCAAACCAGATATTTTGAGGCAGCGCAAAGCTTGCCCGGTCTGCGTCCGATAATCGGACCCAGAAAGCAAGAAAGGCGTCCGAATGCGACCGGACCTGGCACAATCCTACGGGCAGCATCGCCTACCGCGCTACACTAGCTATCCGACGTCCCCGCATTTCTCAGCGTCAGTTCGCGAGTTGGACTATCAAGCGTGGCTCAAGTCCTTGGGCGGGCAACAATCCGCCTCGATCTACGTGCACGTGCCATTTTGTCGAAGTATGTGCTGGTACTGCGGCTGCCACACGTCGGTCACGAAACGCGACGAGCCGATCGCGATCTATGCAGCTGGACTGCGCACTGAAGCCTACCTCATTGCAGAGGTCGTCGGCCAACGACAACCAATCTCTCGTATTCACTTCGGGGGTGGCACCCCTACGGTCATGACGCCTGAAACGTTTGCTGATCTGGTCGGTTCGTTACGTTATTCGTTCGCCGTCCTGCCTGATGCCGAGATCGCCGTGGAGATCGATCCACGCATGTTGAGCGAGCCGATGGCCGAGATGCTTGGCTATTGCAGGGTCAACCGGGCGAGCCTTGGCGTCCAGAGCTTCGATCCAGTTGTTCAGCGGGCCGTCAATCGTCTGCAGAGCTTCGAACAGACCGCAACCTCGGTCGATCGGTTACGCCGCGCCGGCGTCGGCCGGATCAATTTCGACCTGCTCTATGGCCTGCCCCAGCAGACAGTCGCGTCGTGCCCGGACACTGTCGCCAAATGCCTCGAGTTGCATCCGGACCGGTTTTCGGCCTTCGGCTACGCGCACATTCCTGCGTTCAAGAAGCATCAACGCAAGATCGATGAATTCACTCTGCCCGACAGTGTCGAGCGCTATCTCCAATTCGAAACGATCGCGGACGCTTTAGTTGATGCTGGATACGTACGCGTCGGCATCGATCACTTTGCCCTGCCGCACGAAAGTCTTGCCCGGGCGAGGCGGGAAGGCAGGCTGAAGCGCAACTTCCAGGGCTATACCGACGATTGCGCGGACGCCCTAATTGGTCTCGGCGCCAGCGCCATCGGGCGCATGCAACAAGGGTTTGTCGCGAACGCTGTCTCGGCAAAGGACTACCTTGCTCGCATCAGCGAGGATCGGCTCGCCACCGCGAAGGGCTATTTGCTGACGGATGAGGATCGCTTCCGCGCCGAGATCATCGAGCGAATTATGTGCGACATGGCAGTCGATCTCTCCGAGACATCCCGTCGTCACGGTCTGGATCCGAAGCTCGCCGTCGTCGATCGTTCTCGAATCGACAGCCTTATCGCAGATGGCGTCGTGGTGATTGACGATGGCCGGCTTTCCGTAGCTGGTGGCGCAGAGTTCCTGGTCCGGAGCGTCGCATCGGCGTTCGACGCTTATCTTCCTCGGTGCGGGGCTACACACAGTCCGGCGGTCTAAACCGGCTGCGCCGAGCCGAGTCGTGTCGGGTCCGAAATCGCCGTCACTTAAATGGCCTATCTTTGGGGCAGGACCACACTCACGGCTGAGGAGCACCCTATCGGCACCCGCCACCTTCAAGCCCATGACATCCTCTGCGTCGTCCGCTCATAGATCTCAAACAGAGGCCCAAGCCGAAAACTGACTATGGGGTGGAACCGGTCGACCAAAGACCGCCTTAAGCAGGGTCCAAATCAATAGGAACCGCTCATGCATCGGCTACGTTTGCGAGATCCTTGCAGCCGGGTTTTTCGTATCGTCGCGCTGATCGAGCATATCGTTACAGGCAGGAAAGCGCACCAAGTTTGCGGTTGGTGCCCGTCCATGCGGCGACCGCCTGGCATCATCGCCCCTCGTTGCTTTCGGCAAACCGTTGCGAACGTGCTCATGAGCGACAAACCTTGGTGTAGATTTCTAATCTCGGGCTATATCGGTCGCATACCACGGCATAATTGAATCACGCTGAGCTTGTGCTTTAACTTGGCTTAGATTTTCGGCGAATGTCCTCGCCGTGATCGAACCGTCGGCCTCCCTCTCTCCGCCGATGGAAGTCCGCGCGATGCGTCAGCGTCGCTCCTCCTAGACCTAACTTCCGCCCGGCCCGCTAAGCGCGGCCGGGCTTTTTGTGTTCCCAAGGCTCCCTCGAAATTACTGAGAGCGCAAATGACTACAAGCGGATCAGCTTTCTCGAGGAGAGACCCAAGCCCGGGATCAACGGCCTCGCGGATCGGATGCAGCGCGCAGTTCGCGGGCGGCAGCGACCATGTTGGCCAGCGCCGGCCGAACCTCCTCCCATTTGCGAGTCTTCAGGCCGCAGTCCGGATTGACCCAGAGCTGCGAATCCTGCAGCCGTGTCCGAGCCAACGCGATCAGCTCCTTCATTTCGCCCGTCTCGGGAACGCGTGGAGAGTGGATGTCGTACACGCCCGGCCCGATCTGATTTGGATATTCGTAGTTCCTGAATGCGTCGAGTAGTTCCATTTTCGAGCGCGACGTCTCGATCGAGATGACATCCGCGTCCATTGCAGCGATCGCACCGATGATGTCGTTGAACTCCGAGTAGCACATATGCGTATGAATTTGCGTTTGATTGGCGACGCCCGATGAGCAGATGCGGAAGCAATCCACGGCCCAGTCGAGATAAGCCGTCCACTCCGATCGACGCAACGGCAATCCTTCGCGGAGTGCCGCTTCGTCGATCTGGATCATGGTCGCACCAGCATTCTCGAGATCGCGGACTTCGTCTCGGATCGCGAGCGCAATCTGGCGGCAGACCTCGCTTCTGGGAATATCATCGCGGACAAACGACCAGTTCAAGATCGTCACCGGTCCGGTCAACATCGCCTTCATCGGCTTCCTGGTTAGTGATTGCGCATAGCGCCACCAATCCACGGTGATAGGCTTCGACCGCAAGACATCGCCAAACAGGATCGGTGGCCTGACGCAGCGCGAGCCGTAGGATTGCACCCATCCGTTCCTGGTAAATGCGAAGCCGGCGAGTTGCTCGCCGAAGTACTGCACCATGTCATTGCGCTCAAATTCACCGTGCACGAGGACGTCCAGACCGATGTCCTCCTGCCAACGTACGGCGCGCGCAGTCTCCTCCTTGAGGAACCTGTCGTATTGCTCGTCGCTCATCGCGCCTCGCGCATGCGCCGCGCGGGCATTACGGACCTCTGTGGTCTGAGGAAACGATCCGATCGTCGTGGTCGGAAAAGCCGGTAGTCCGAAGCGATTGCTTTGGATCTCGGCACGACGGGCAAATGTGCTGGCGCGCCGGCGCATGGTCTGGTCGATAGCTCTCATCCGGACAGCGACATTGGCATCACGGATCTTCGGCGAAGTCCGGCGGACGGTCGCGGCACGTTCCGACTCGGCAAAGGCTGGCGCAACATTTTGGTCGCCCGCGAGTGCACGCGCCAGGATCGCAAGCTCGCGCATCTTCTGAACCGAGAAAGCAAGCCAGCTCTTGACGTCGGAAGCGAGACCGGTCTCGAGTTCAACATCGACCGGCACATGAAGCAGAGAGCAGGATGGGGCGATCTGTACACGATCCTTGCCGAGCTTCGCAATCGCGGGTTCTAGCCGCTGGCGCAGCGACGACAAATTCGACCGCCATACATTCCGGCCGTCGACGACACCGAGCGAGATGACGAGATCACTTCGCCCGCCGGCAATGATCTGATCCAATAACTGTGGCGCTCGAACCAGATCGAGGTGCAATCCGGCAATTGGCAGCCTCAAGGCGGTGTCTAGATTGTCGCCGAGGTCGCCGAAATAGCTGGCAACCATGATCTTCATGGCCGGGCCCTCCTTGGCGAGCCGGTCATAGGCATGTAGCAAAGATTTTCGCGACCCCTCATCCAGATCAAGAACCAGGCAGGGCTCGTCGAACTGAACCCAATTTGCCCCGCGTTTGGCCAATTCCTGCAGAACCTCGATATAGGCCGGTATCAGATCATCCAGTAGTGAGAGTGGCAGGAACGCAGGATCGGCACTCTTGCCGAGCTTCAAGAATGTAACCGGCCCGATCAGGACAGGGCGGGTCTGGAAGCCAAGGGCCTTGGCTTCCTCATACTCCTCGATCGGCTTTCGAGAGCGCAATCTGAAAGTCTGTCCCCTGTGAAACTCGGGGACCATGTAGTGGTAGTTGGTATCGAACCACTTGGTCATCTCCTGCGCGGGTGCGCCAAATCCGCGCGGTCCGTGACCGCAACTCGCACCCTGGTCGTCGCATTGTGAACCGCGGGCCATGGCGAAGTACGTCTTGAGCGAAACGGATTCGGTTTTCGAGGCGTAGATCTCCGGGATAGCGCCAACCATGAGACTTGTGTCGAGCACCTGGTCATACAGCGAGAAATCGTTCGATGGAATGACCGTGACGCCGATAGATTTCTGACGAGCCCAGTTCGCGGCACGCAGGCCAGCTGCGTCCTCGAGCAACTGCTGTTCGCTGCTTTTTCCGGCCCAGTAGCTTTCTAGAGCGAGTTTGAGCTCGCGCCTGGGACCGATGCGTGGCGTTCCGAGCGTGGCAACCGGAAGAGAGAGAAGAGACATAGCGTTAACCCGATGTTGGGGGCAAAGGCCATGGCGGACGCAGGCAGGGGAAGTCGCGCGGTGCGACGGCTGCTTGGCGCACCACCGGGACACCCCGCCCGTGGACGAATATATTGTCGGGGCAGGTCTCCTGGCTCGCGGGTCATCGCTGCTGTCCGGCCTTCCCGAAGCCGCGCAGGCTTCAGTGACATCGTTGGACAGCGGCTCGCCGCTCACAGTTGCGGGGGCAGCGCCGGCATTTTCACCGGCTTCCCTCTTAGCTCCGGATCAAATGGAAACCGGAGAACCTCGACGACTTGGATTATCGGCAAGAGAACTCTTCCGTCAACCTCTCAGATTTGTCTCAAGCTAAATGCTGCGACATCTGCTACGCGAATGGCCATGCATCTCTATCGTTGAGACGATGTAGAAGCGCTCTCCAATCAGCGATATCGGAATGACCATCGGAGCTGCCCGCGGCCCGCACGCCGGATAGGTGGCAGGGACAAATGCGGCTTGCGCGGTCGGGACTGCGGCCTCGAGCAGAACGCATTTGATGCGAGTCCCGGCTTCCGAGCGGTTCTTCGAGCACGTCCGCCGTCCAGCCGCCTTCTCGACCAACAGGATCCGTGTTGAATAGGCCCAAGACACCTGGCGAAGCCAGCAACAGACCCGGCGAGCACGTTGATTTGCGGTGCCAGCCCGACTCCAAATGCTCGGCGGTGAAGATCGGCTTCGCGTCGTTGGCCATCGTGTGCAAAGCGCACCTGGCTGAGGCTGCTCTCGAATTCCGGAGCGCCGCATGTCGCGAAAGGCGCGCCAAACGCGCCAGGGCCCTTCGTCGCAAGTGCCCAACGGCATGGCAGAGATCGAAAGCCCATATTCCGGCAACGATACCGAACCAAACGGTTCAATGGCGGCAACGTGCTCCCAATTCTCATCAGGAACTTGGCACCGAGGCGTTCCGCTGCGCCGTCGAATACCCGCTGCGTGCGAGGTTGCATAAGCCGCGATGGATAGGCTGAATGGAAACATCGAGACGTGGGCAAGTCGGAAAGTCGACAAAGAGGACATAAAACCGGTGCGAATTGCCGTCTATTACGTGGCACGAAGAATGCAAGTCCTCGGCATGCCCAGTCTCCTCCTGCTGGGCAGGTCCAGCACAGCAAATTGAGGCTGTCGCTGGCAACTGAAGTTAGCGGCGCGCGACATAGAGGGGAGCGCATGCTCGCGCGGGACCGGCGGTCGCCCCGTTGCGTCGCCGCTAACTTCTTGCGCTCGCGCATAACAGGTTGAAGGTTGCCCGCTTTGGAATGATGTGTGGATGAATAGGCCGACGGTTATGAAGAAAATGTCTCGAAGACGCGCGCTATGGTTTTGTCTCGGTCGATCACTGATCTGCCTGGCCGGGCTGGCTGCGACGAGCAACAGTGTTCGCGCCAACGACAGCGCGCCTGTCGAAAGAGTCAAGTCAACGTGGCGAGCGCAGGACGGTGAGACAATAGAACAAATTCTCTCCAACGTCTCGAAGGTGGCACACTTCGTCCCTCGAATGTGGGGCGTCGCTGAAGGAGTTGACCAAAGTGAATATGTTTTCGTTTCGTGGACCAGGCACCGGGACAATAAATCAGACGAACAGTACGTTATCGCTTGGAAGATCGCGCTCGACGGGACGATTGAACTTGCGTCGACCTATGCAAAGCCGATGGAATTGGGCTGGCGCGCCCTGGCGCTCTCGTTGATCGCCAGTGAAGTCAAGGCTGGCGAAAGGGACGCAAATCTTCGCTTTCTGCATGACCCGGCCAACTTCAACTTTGTGACGACCAAGCAAGGCCAGCTCGGCAATCTTCTGCGGCAGGGCCGCTGCACTATCGTTGAGCCTGTTGGAGTGGACTACTTGCCGAAGCAGAATGACAAGCCGACCGAGAAAGGTGATCTGTGGCGCGTTCTGCTTTTGGTGAACTGTGATATCCCAGGGCCCCGTTTTTTTACCCACAACGGCGTCATCACTTTCGAGAAGAGCGAAGGACAAGATTGGGAGCCGCAATCCCCTTTTGCCGAGCGTATCGCGGCCTATCCTCCTGGCTCCTGGTTCACTCGCATGGAGCCAAGGAACGGGAAGAGTTAAAGGGGCGGGAAACGTCTCGGTAAATGGTCGCGCAGGGCAAGATCGCGCCGCAGCTCCTTTAGCGCCGAACGCCTCAGAGCAACTGCAAGACATATCAGCTCTAAAGTCGCGGTGTTTACGCCTTCGCAACAGTCGCGAGCCTTTCCCGCAGCCTTCAGCCCATCATCGGAAAAGTCGGGCAGCACGATTGGGCTCGACTCTTTCCGCGAGGAGTCGAGCTCAACGGCGCGTGCCAGCTTGCGAGAACTGGTTTGGCCCCGGCGCACCCCCACGCAGTGAGAGGACACCAATCTGCGAGGGAACCAGCTCTCAATGCCATTCTTCACGGGACCGGGCCTGGAGATGCCTCGGGCCCAAGCCCGATCCGGCGTGCGCGCCGCGCATCGCGCGACTGACTGGCACCCGCAAGAGCGTGGAGCATGCCGACGCCGAGGCGGCACGCGGGATCGAGTGCGGCGACGACACCGGTGAAGACGGCAACGGGGTCGTGTTAGCGACGCCGGCATACCCCTGAGCGCCGGCCCTTTTTCCGAGTGCACCCGGCGAGGAGCCCAGGAGCCGTGCGCGAGGCATTGAGGACCGAACTTGAGTCGGCGCTAGATTTCCTCGCGCGCATTCGTCTGCGCGTCATAGATCCGGATTTGAAGCATCGGAAAACGCTTCTTTAGTTCTGCTCCACCTGCCCTGGCGCCGTCTCTGGTTGCGAATTCGGCTCTGAGCCGGCCATCTACTTCTAGCGCGTAAGAAGAGACCGGCAATTCACGGGTGGCTGCAACCATTTCATTTCCATTGTGCAGTGAGGTGGTTGAGAATGATGCGTAGCTTGAGTCGGCCAACCGCACCAGAGCTACCTGGCCGAGTGCGGTGATGGGCCAACGCATGTTGTGGATTGATGCCTCGCACTGAATGGCTACGATGGCCACTCGCGATCGCCCGACCAGGCGGGCAGCTTACCGCTTGCCCGGTGCGTATACGACAAAGCAACGGCTCGACATGGTTGCCCTTCCAAATTCCCTGGCGCAAACGCACGCCCTCATGCC
Organism: Bradyrhizobium sp. Rc2d; assembly: GCF_900099855.1. Lineage (NCBI taxonomy): Bacteria > Pseudomonadati > Pseudomonadota > Alphaproteobacteria > Hyphomicrobiales > Nitrobacteraceae > Bradyrhizobium > Bradyrhizobium sp. Rc2d. The sequence continues at coordinate 53,437 of NZ_FNCU01000040.1, forward strand.
GGGCTTGGTGGGTCCACTTGTGACCGTGGGGAAACGTACTACGAAAGAGCGGCCGCCCGTCGCGCCGCCTGGGTCATGAACAATCCTGTCCTTGTTACGAACGGGGCGGCTGCACCACGAACGATTATGGTGCAGCGCGGAGGTGCGAAAAGCCACAATGCGATTGGCATCAGCGACCATCCCGGCCGGCTCCAAAGAGGGCTCCGGGTTCTGCACGGTCTGCGCAAACGATACCCATTCAGTTACGCAGCGAGCGTTGAGCTGAACTCCCTGGCGCCTTTGTCCAAATCTCAGAGGAAGCGAGACCAGATTTCTTTCGAACATCGGTCTTTTCGTGACAAGAATTTACGGCGAAATGTCATCCCCCTCGTCGAAACCGTCGGCAGCCTTCTGTCTGCCGATGGAGGTTGGCACGAAGCATAGCAAGGTTGCTCCTCCACGCCTGACTTCCACTCAACCGCCGAAATTCACAGGCGCTTTTTGAAAAAGCGCGGGAGAAACAGCGTTCCGAGGTCGGCTTTCTCCTGACATCGCGAGTTTGGCCCTGAGCGATGGGGATCTCCTCCTCAGGTCGAGAGGGTGCGCGCCCAGAGAGAGAGAGACAGAGAGAGAGAGAGAGAGAGAGAGAGACGGGCGAGGCTCGACGGATACCGCGACACGCACACCGGAAGAAATCGCTTGAACCTCACGCAGCGTCAGGTCGTAGGTTCGAAATCACGACCAAGCTTTCATAAAGCACACGTCAAACGATGCGGGCCCAATAACGGACATGATGCGTCCAGCAGTCGAATGTGGCGGCACCGGATCGTGCGTGAACATAGATCAAGAGCTAAAGGTTATTGTCGGGATGAAACACCGCGTAATGATGGTCGCATTGCTCGCTCTCATCACATCTCCGGTCTGCGCGGCGACACTCAGCGGTGCTCCGCGCATCGTCGACGGCAATACGATCGAGATCGAGCAAACCAAGATTCGGCTCTCAGGCATCGAAGCTCCTGAGACTGATCAGATTTGCCTCGACGCCCACGGCCGGAAATGGGCTTGCGGCGTAGCTGCTCGCGACGAGCTTATCAAGCATTCGAACGGACGAACGTGGGATTGTCATACCACAGGAGTTGATGAGTACAGGAGGTCACTCGGCAGTTGCTTCATCGAAGGCGAGGATGTGAACGCCTGGATGGTGCGCTCGGGCTGGGCACTATCGTCGGGTCCATCTAACCATACCTACGCTATCTATGAGTTGGTAGCGAGCACAGGCTATGCAGGGCTGTGGTCGGGCGCGTTCATCGCGCCTTGGGACTGGCGTCGCCGCAACAAGAGGACGATCATCGTCGGCGCGAGCTCGGTTCCGATCGACGCTCAGGAACTCCTGCTCGGATCCGCTCTGCTATCGGACCCGCCCTCGCCCGAGTGTCTGATAAAAGGCACCGTGGACCTCAACGGCGAGCGCATTTATCACCTGCCCGGGCAACTCAGTTACGGACAGATCGACATGACGAAGAAGCCCGGTGAACGCTGGCTCTGCAGCGAAGCGGAAGCCGAAGCCACCGGGTGGCGTAAAGCCGCGCGATGAGGTGACACGCATGCATGCAGGCCGTTCTCCGAATATGTCCTATCTGACCAAGATCGCGCCTTCGCGCCGCTCGCTGTTGCTGTTCGCTGTTTCGGCGGTTTGCCTGCGGCTTGGCAACAACATTGTCGATGCGAAGCAAGCAAAAGCGCCGCCCAAGCCGGATAACCTGCTCTCGCCGGATGCTGCCCTGAAGCGGCTGATGGAAGGGAACGATCGCTATGTCCAGGGTGCGTCACGAGGCGACGATTTCAAGCGCGAGCGCCCGGTTTTGGTTGATGGGCAAAATCCATATGCGGCGGTTCTGAGCTGCGCCGATTCTCGCGTGGCGCCTGAACTTGTCTTCGGCAGCGGACTTGGTGATCTGTTTGTCTGCCGCCTCGCCGGCAACTTCGCCAACGATGACACGCTCGCTAGTATGGAATATGCGGTCGCCGTGCTGAACACGCCGCTGATCCTGGTACTTGGCCACGATCATTGCGGTGCGATAGACGCCACGATCAAGTCGCTCCACGACGATAAGCCGCCGCCGGGGCACATTTCATCCCTCGTCGCTGCGCTTGCGCCTGCGGTAAAAGCATCGCGCCAGCAAACCGGTGACATGTTCGCCGAAGCAACCCGACAAAATGTAATCGATAATGTCAACAAACTCAAATCGACGGGGCCGATTCTGAACGCGGCAATTGAGCAGAACAGACTGAAGGTCGTCGGGGGCCTGTATCGGCTCGACACCGGCAGGGTCGATTTGCTGAGCTGACGCTGGCACCTTCGCGCGGACGGCTAGTCGTTTGCCGCCTGATACAGCGCTTCGGTCGAGTTCCGCGCAATTCGCTCGTCCATCGGCTGCATCAAATGCACCGAATACATTCCGCTCCACAATTGTCATAGCTTCGGGAAGACCTTTGGTATGCGCGGCCTCTTAATTCTCCTCGTATTCTACGTACTCATGTTGGCAACGCGCGGCCAGCACCAAGAAACACTCATACCGCGGCCGACAGCATTCATGCCTCCACGTTGATGCGCCGGGTCAACAGAGGTGGTTCAAGCGGCAGATTGCGGTGCGAGGCATGCTGGGTCTGAGCTCTCGGCGTACGGAACACGCGACATTTCCGGCACGCTCTCACCCGCGATCCGGCAAACCACCTATGGTCCTGCTTATGATCACCAGGCTCAGCCAGGGCCGAAGATCACATAGAGCAGGATTACGACCACCACGACTGCCCAGCCGGCGGATGTAAAGAAAAATGCTACTCGCGTCGGCATCGGACGGTCTCTCCGGCATCAGCCATGTGGGAGACCGCCAGTGTCGGAAAAGCAGCCTCGTTGCATCTGTCTTGGGCCTGTATCCTGGGTTGCGCGCACGACAATTGCGACCACCGGTTCGAGCGGAGAACAATCTTTTGTGCCCTCGCCGGAGTTCGTCAAGCCTGCCGGTCAACTATCGACGAACGCCTTGACGTGCCATCCAAAGAGCGTTCCTGGCTCTGCGCAGGCGGGCCTTGTCATTGGGATTTCCGAAGTGCGCATCGAAAAGGGGCATCTTTTGCGCGCCGGCGCGCACATTTGAAGATCGCTTTGCCGATGCGGACATCAGCCTCATGATCGCGGCCCGCGTCCTCATCGCACGTCGCCCCAGGTCTCTTCGACCAACGCATCGATCATATCGGATACATCAAGTTGCCCGACGTTAAGCGTCAGCGAGATCCGCAACCTTGCCGTTCCCACAGGCACTGTTGGCGGCCGTATCCCGCGGATATCAAAGCCGCGCGCCTGTAGTGCAGAGGCGAGCCGCATCGCGCGGGCGTTGTCGCCCACGACGTAAGGAATGATCTGGGAGTTCGAACGGCTCGGGCGCCCGCACACAACGAGCTGACGATGTGTAAAGTCGATCAGATCGATCAGGCGTTGCTGCCGCTCAGGCTCCTCCTTCAGGATCAAGAGTGCTTCTCGCACCGCGACAGCCATAAGGGGTGATGGCGCGGTGGCGAAAATGAATGGACGGCATCGATTGACCATGAAGTCGCACAATACGCCGGAAGCAGTGACAAGCGCGCCCGCCGCGCCCAGCGCCTTCCCGCAGGTGTGGACCACCACCAGATCTTCGCGCCCCTCATAGGAAGCGGTGAGCCCCCGTCCCTGCTCGCCGTAAACGCCTGTGGCATGAGCCTCGTCCACGACCAGGAACGCCTCGTAGCGCTCGGCGATTGCGACCAGATCTTCAAGCGGCGCGAAGTCACCGTCCATACTGTAGAGGCTCTCCACCACGATCCAGATGCGCCCCATTCCGCCCTTGGCGCGCCAGCCGCCAATCGTATCTTCAACCGACTGTAGATCATTATGGGCGCTTATCCGAAACTCGGCTCGGCCCGCTCGCGCGGCTTCATGAATGCTGGCGTGCACGAGCGAATCGAGCACGAGCAGATCGCCCCGCTGCGGCAGCGTTGTCAGAACAGCGAAGTTTGCGATATAGCCGCCGCCAAAGAACAGCGCTGCTTCCGATCGGAAGAACTGCGCCGCCTCGGCTTCGAGAGCTTCGTGCTCCTCGCAATTGCCGCGCAGCAGCCGTGACCCACCAGATCCGATCGGCGTGCCGGCCTCAAGCGCGGTGAACAGAGCCTTTTTCATGCGCGGCGCGCTCGCCAGGGCCAGATAATCGTTCGAAGCAAAATCAGTCCCTGCGCGCGGCTTTAAGCCGCGCAGTCGATCGTCTCCTCTCAAGGCTTCCAGGGCCGTGGCATAGCTGTCAAGCTTGCCTATATGGGTTGGGTACATTGCTCAATCCGCTAATGCCATCAATCGTGAAACGACTGTGATGGCTACAAAAGAAGATGAAAGGTCCGCCGTGCACTCTTTCAAGCCGGTCGGACGCAACTGTCTCCCATCAACCAGCACGATGCGCGGCCTGCACGTTTTCTCTCCCCGAAGGACGCATAAGTGCAGCCAGTCGCGCGCCCATTAATCGCCACCATGATTGGCAACCGGAGTGCTTCGATTACGTAGGTGACCGCGCTTCGGTTTCGATTTTGGCAGGTCACAGCGTGTCCGTTGATCAACTATCCCGCCCCGCGGCAGCGCGCGACCGCGTCGCACAAACTTGCTCGTATCACCGGCGCGCGACGCATTTGCAGGAAGGTCGAACGCGCGCTGGCCAAAGAAGTCGAGCGCCCCCGGAGCCATCCGTCCGGCGAACAAGTCCCCTGCTGGGAGTGCATGTCGCGACTAAACGCACTCGCATCTCTTAACGCTACCAAACGGCACGTGCTTGACGTCATTCCATAGGATAGTCGGGCAGAACCAGCATATCGAGGCCATCCTCAACACGCTCGCCCATGCCGGTGATGCCGCCGCCGCGCACCTTGATGCCGGCTCCACGCGGAGACACCTGCGCCCCCAATTCTTTGCACCTAAGGGCCTTTCCGAAGGCGCACCGAAAGAAGGAATCGTTGCGGTGCGGACTATTTGGCAGATTGCGCTTCGGCATGCGCGCGCAACCTTCGTACTGACCGGACAAATGCACACTCTCTCAGCGAGAGTGATCTGATCGTATCATAAGCGTACGGTCCGTACCGGAGCGAGCGTGAGAAGATTTCCAGTTTCGGCGCGCCGAACCACCGGCCGTCTTGCCGCACGTCACGGCAGCCGCACCAGCATTGCGATACGGCCAAAATCTCAACGCCTGCTGGAAGCTTTTTGTCTTTCGCTTGTATGAGCGGGGGCACTCTTGCAGCACCTAGGACAGTGACTTGATCGTGCAATGGTAGCGCCTGAAGCGGCCGTCGCGTTTGTTGAACACCTGCCGTCTGACGTCCGTTTCTAACCAACAGATCACCCACGGTCGCTTGCGCTGTTGGTAATGTCAGGAGATCGGAGCGGGCCTGAAACTCCAGTAGGCAAGCCGAGCCCGACTGGTCCGCGGTCGAGCTCCACTTCAGTCGTTCTCCTCCCGCCGTGTTCGGTTGATGACGTCTTGTGCCTGGAACCAGACACGGGAGGCGCGAGCATCCTGCTGGCGCGGCACGGGCCACGTGATTTCGCTCGATTCAGACAAGGCCGGTAGAACATTTTTGATGGCACGTCGATTGCTGGGGAGATGGAAAAGAGCCGCAGGCTTGGGCGACCTCGCGGTCGCCAAGTCAGGAATTCACAACGTGGTTCGAGCCGGCCCGGCCCCAAGTGTGACAAATCGTCCGTTGGAGAAGACATGACAAGACATGCGCGGCCGTCAACCGTCGGAGACATAGTGCAGCAGAGGCGGATCGATCTCGCCGCCGCATATCGGCTGCTTTGCCGGTTCAGCCTCAATGACAGCATCGACAGCCATATCTCGGTCAGCCTTCCCGGCCCTCAAGTCCTTTTCTTTGAGCCAATACGTTCGGGATGCGGTTGGAGTGGCAACCGCCTGCAATCTCATCACAGTCGATATCAACTACGACAGTTTTCGATGATCCCCACCGGTTGGGTATCAATCCGGCCGGCTTCGCCAAGCCCGCGCCATCCATATCAATGACGCGCGGCGTCGATCGGCTCAAGACACCGAGGACAGTTTATGAACACTCCACCAGAGAAGATCACTCCAGAAACCGACGCTACGGCTGCGACCTGGGATAATCTGTCGCCGCTACTCGTCGATATCCGCGCGCGTCGAAACGAGTTCGTCCGCGCGCAGAAGATTCCAGACGAGATCATCGAGGGCTTCAAGCGCGTTGGCGTCTATCGGGCTATGGCCGCCAAGCGATTCGGCGGCGAGGAGCGAACGCCGGCCGATTTTTGTCGCCTGATCGAGCGCATTTCCGAAGCCGACGGCTCCGCCGGTTGGGTCGCCAGCTTCGGCGATGGGGCTCGCTACCTCGCGGCTCTTCCGGACGATACGCTTCGCAAGGTATACGCGAATGGACCTGACGTGGTGTTGGCAGGTGCGCTTTTCCCGCTCCAGCCCGCCAGGCGAAGCACCGACGGATTTGTCGTGAACGGCGTGTGGCCATTCGCCAGCGGCTCACCGGGCGCGGATCTGATAGGCGTCGGCATCACTGTGGAAGACGATCCGACCGGTGGTCTTGCGCGTGTAGCCGTGATGCCGGCCGAGAAGGTGACAATCCGCCCCAATTGGGACGTCATCGGCCTGCAAGGCACCGGCAGCCACGACGTCGTTGTCAACGATGTCATTGTGCCGGAGGAATGGACCTTGATCCGCGGCGGTCCGCCGACACTCGACGGGCCGGTCTATCGTTATCCGTCCGTGGCTTTCGCTGCGCAGGCGCATGCGATTGTCGGCATCGGTATTGCGCGCTCCGCGCTAGACGAGGTGATCGCCATGGCCGGAAGCCGCGCCTCGATCACTGGAGCGCCCGTGATGGCAGAGCGCGCCTATGTCCAGCTGGAGATGGCCAGAGCCGAAGCCATGCTGCGTTCCGCCCGTTCCTTCTTCTACGAGGCCACCGAGGAGCTGTGGAAGGAAGCGCTCAAGGGTGCGGTAAAACTGAGCACGGCGACGCTGATGCGGCTGGCCGCGACGAACGCCGCGCGGCAGAGCGCTGAAGTCTGCAAGATTGCGAGCGGTCTCGCTGGAACTGGGTCGCTCGATACCACCAGCAATCTGGCCCGCGCCATGTGCGACAGCTTCGTGGTCGCCCAGCACGCAGCTTTAAACGAGGGAACGCTCCAGAGCGCCGGCCGCCTCCTGCTCGGATGTGCAGCACAGCCGGGCTTTCCATGAAGTGGTTCATCCACGAGCAATTCCGCACGCCCCGCAGCAACGGATTGCCGGACCTGCGTTATGATGTGGTCTGCCGCTGGAGGACATGGCGGCCTGCCAGCCTTGTTTAAGGGACAAGAGAGAGACCCTTGCGGTCAGCCGCTTCTTAAAACACCACTGCATATCCGCGGAGCATCTCTTCCCCGTCGCAAACATAGCGAGCGCTCTCATGAGTCTCTACGCCCCTGCCTTGATCATTGTCGTGTCGAGCCCGATCCATTTGCATTTCAGCGCAACGACTCGCGGCTCAACTCACGAACCTTCCACGCCGCCGTCGCTGAAAGCGGCGAGCGACGTCCGCCCGGCAGGCCGGTACAGGGACAGACACGCGCTTTTCAACCACCAGGGCAGCAAGACGGGAACGTCAATTGGAAGACAGTGACCTATCCGGCGCGATCGTGCCCGAACCCCGCAGTGTTGCTTACTTCGCGCTTGGGCCGCGCTTACCCCAGCACTTTCAAAGAATCATAATCACCGTAGATAGGCACTCGTCAGCTTCTCGAAAGCCAACCTTCCTAGCATTCGAACCTGGTCTCTAGATGCCGATGCCGCCTATGACTGGACTGGTGACGAACGTGGGATACCCGATCGACGGATCGGCAAGAGACTTTGTTCGAATAAGAGCAAGGAGAGCATTATGGATTCCAATCGGATAAACGGTGCCGGCTCGCCAGGGTCCCCAACGGGGTACGTCCGCACACAGGAGGACCATAATCTATTTAGGCAGGCTATGAGTGAAGCCAGGCCAGCGTCTGCTGCGCCTGCATCGGCAAAGGCTCCGATTTGGCGTTCGAGTGAACCATACGGGACCTTCTCACGCGATGGCTACTCTTGGAACAACGACGTATGGGGTGCGGGCGCTGGGCCTCAAACGATTTCGGTGCATGCAGTCAACCAGTGGGGCGTGTGGTCGAACCAGCCCAATACTGCTGGCATCAAGAGCTATCCGCACGAGGCCTTCAATATCGGAAAACCGCTGAGTTCAATCAACACTCTGCAATCGAGCTTCAATCAGGGTGTTCCCACTAGCGGCGCCTGGGACGTCGCCTACGATATCTGGGACAGCACAAACCAGCATGAGATAATGCTCTGGACCAATTACACCGGAAATCCGGACGGCAGCGGCAACGTCAAACCAATTTCTTATCATTATCGGCAGGATCCTTCCGGGGCGGCGATCCCGGTCTACACCAACGTCGACGTGGGCGGGGCGACTTGGAACGTGTTTGAAGGCTTCAATGGTCACAAGGTCATCTCACTCCTGCGCACTTCGAAGACGAACAGCGGGACAGTGGACATCAAGAGTATCCTGCAGTGGATCAAGTCAAAGGGCTACTTCGGCGACATAAACGTCGGTAGCGTCCAATACGGCGTCGAGATCACCTCGTCCCCAGGGGGAATGAACTTCAATTTCAACGACTGGACCGTGACCTCAAAGTGAAGATCGCGGGCGAAGATGTGATCTGCGCTTTGCCATTGAGCGGCGCCAACTGACGACCTCGGCTTGCCGTTTGCATACGGACAACGTATTCGCCGTCGACATGGGGAATGTACCACATGCCCCTGCGCCACGGCTTGAGGTCGTTCTCGGCCATCCGGCGGGTTTCAGAAGCGGCGAGCTGTGTACGTTACGGACTGACCTCGCTCTTTCATAGACGCGGGATTCGGCTAGTGTCCATCTAACCCTGTGCGTTGACTGGCGGGCCGGTATGCGATTAGCAATGCGCTACGAAGCTGAGACGGGACGAACGCGTCCTACGTTAACATTGCTTGTTCATACGGTCTTTCTTTGCGCATGCGCCCCGGCTCGTCGCCCTGCTGGAACGACATCGGCAAATGTGCATGTATTATTTTCGAGCGATGAGCTGCCGGCCGATAGTGCCCCGAACAGTTGTATGTTTCGGCGAGGCGGTCCGTTTTCTCACCAAGTCGAGGTGGGCTCCCGCTCCCTCATGGCAGTGCAATCGAAGGGGTTTGATGTGCGACCATGACTTTGTCTCCGGCTGCTCCTGGCACTCACCGCCGCCGGGCGCTTTGCTCTGCTCGATCTTACTCGCCGCTGCGTTTACCCTGTGAGGACCACGCCATGAAATCGCTCAAGCTGATCGGCTTTGCACTTGGAGCAGCGATTGTGCTGTCCAGCGCGGCATTGGCGGAGGACATCACCATCGCCGTCGCTGGACCGATAACCGGGAGCGAGTCCGCCTTCGGGCGGCAAATGAAGAACGGCGCAGAGATGGCGGTGGAGCAGATCAACGCTTCCGGCGGCGTACTCGGCAAGAAGATCGCCCTCGACGTCGAGGATGATGGCTGCGATCCCAAGCAGGCGCGATCGGTAGCGGAGAAGGTCGCCGCCGCCAAGATCCCATTCGTTGCCGGTCACTTTTGTTCTTCGTCATCGATCCCTGCCTCGGAAGCCTATGCGGATGGCGGCGTGCTGCAGATCACGCCGGCTTCGACCAACCCGCTATTCACCGAGCGCAAGCTATGGAACGTGGCGCGCGTCTGCGGCCGCGACGACCAGCAGGGCCAAGTTGCCTCCCAGTACATTAAGAAGCACTTCAACGGCAAGAACATCGCCATTCTGAATGACAAGACCACTTATGGTAAGGGGCTTGCCGAGGAGACGAAGAAGTCCCTCAACAAGGCCGGCATCATCGAGAAGATGTACGAGTCCTATAACAAGGGCGACAAGGACTTCAATGCGATCGTCTCGCGCCTGAAGCGAGACAATATCGACCTCGTCTATGTCGGCGGCTATCACCAGGAAGCGGGCCTTATCTTGCGCCAGATGCGCGATCAGGGCCTGAAGACCGTACTGATGTCGGGCGACGCGTTGGCTGACAAGGAATATGCCTCCATCACCGGCGCGGCTGGAGCAGGCACGCTCTTCACCTTCGGCCCCGACCCGCGCAAAAAACCGACGGCGGCTGCGATCGTCAATACATTCAGGTCCAGGAATATCGACCCCGAAGGCTACACGCTCTATACTTACGCTGCTGTGCAGGTCTGGACGCAAGCCGCAACCAAAGTCGGCACCACCGATCCGAGGAAGGTGATGGACACGATCAAAGCGGGCTCCTGGGACACGGTGATCGGCAAACTGGAATACGATGCCAAGGGTGACATCAAGCAGCTCGACTATGTCGTTTATAGGTGGGACGACAAGGGCGGCTATAGCGAGACTAACCCGAGCGCGTTCTGACACATCTTGATCCGACGCATCAAAGCTGGCGTATTCCCGGGGCGGTGATTAACGCCGATCGATCGAGTGCTCCAGGGCAGCAAGTTGCGGCCGGAAGAGATTGAATGTCTGAGCTCGGCCTATGCAAGGCCCCTGCGCTCGCTTTTGCCTGGTTGATCGAGACGACCTTATCGCCGAAATCGTGGCAAAGAAGATTATCGAGATCGGCGCAAGCGGGATTGGCGATCCGGCAGAGATATCAAAGCTCGCCATCGGCCTAAAGCGAGCATCGCGTACATAGCTGATCGTTTTATCTTTACTTCCGATCGATGCACAGCCCGCTCCTGCGGGTTCAAGGCCTCACGGGTTGGACTCAATGGAGCTTATCAGGCTTGACTAATGCAAATCTTTGAGCGGTCGGCAGAGGAGGCGACTGTTCGACAACTTGCAGTCCCATGCTTCCGTGCGACACGTATCGCTCGTGCCCGTTGATCCACGAAGAGCTTCGACCTGAGATTACCAGTCTGGCCCCATGGAGAACAAGGCGGGGCCGCTCCCTCTACCCCCCGGGACGCCGCGCTGCGGATTACAATGGCTTTTGCCTACCGTTCCTCATCTGTCGACTGATCATTCGATATACCGCCGAGCCCGTCACCCGCATTGCGACTTTCGGCCCTCGGCATTTTCCGCGACATTGCGCAAGACGAGCTCAGAAAGCTGCACAACCAGCTGTTTGAGACGCGCTATTTCTTGCCTGCACCGCTCCAACTCGCGCTGTTCATCTGTCATTCTTGATACTTCATAGCGGTTCCCAGCCGCATGATTCATGTTGAACCTCTATCCGACTAGGTAAGCGCGAACGACGGCTCGAGCATACCCCTTGCCCGGGATTGTACCGGCAGACCGGCATTTTTGCGCCAGTAAACATCGTACGCAGCGATCCACGATCTCGCCGCCTCCGCTTAGTGTGCCATCCCGGCTACAGATCTGAGCGTCTCGTACAAAAACTCGCTTGCCATGACGAGCACGAGATCGAGTTTTGTCCCCTCGGGACGGCTCTCGCGCAAATAGCCGCATCGGATCCAATTGCCTTCCTGATTTGCACCTCACATATCAACCAGACCCATCAAGCCTGGAACAACATCCGTCCCAGGCTCACGACGCGATCGCCATTCCTGCTGGAACGGTCCGCCGGTCGTGTTCCACAGATATCAAAACCGCGTCTGCAGTGCGGAGGCGATCCGCATCGCGCGCTTTACTGTCGATGCTTTCTTGACTGGACGGTGACCATTCACCTGCCCGCATGATCGAGAGAAAATCAGACGCGTCGATTTTGCGCAGCGCATTGCGCCAACTCCGCAAAGGAATTGCCTTTTTGCTGCCACGGCGCAATGCGGAAGGCGTCTCGAGCTCAACTTGGCTATGCCCTCCCGAGCCTTGACGCTCGGCTGGAAGGTGATCGCGGCTCGGCGCTGGCCGCCCTGCTTCGTCCTTGTTCGAGAGGCAAGCGGTTTGTCATCGAGATTGGGAATGGGAATGCCCAGGAGGTTGTTATCAGAACTTCTGTGGTGATCCCCACATCGAATATGAGCTCGAAGAGGAGAGCAGAAGAGGTTGAACATCAAAGGAACCGTGCGGAATGATCGAGACCACGCAGCTGGTGGGGATAGTTGATGGTTGGCGTACCCCGGCTATAGAACGGGGCGTTGCTTGCCGCACCAAATGCTCATTGCGCGTCCCGCCCGTCGACATCCACGCCGGCGGTCACCAGCCATACTGGCTTGGCGCCGGCATCGGCGAGAGCCGCTCCAATCAATTCCATCGGCACGAGCCGAACTCAGCTCCTTAGCCGGTTTTGCAGTGCCGGCCGGCTGACGCCGAGATTCTTTAGGTTCAGCGGGTCTGGCTGTCCTGTTGCCAATCCCCTGAGCAGCGCCCGCGTGCCGTCCACGACAAAAACGCCGCAATCATAGCTGTTCTGCTGCTGGGCCATGTCGGCTGGCCTGAAGCTGAGGCCCAGCCGGTTGGCGAGCCCTGCTGCACGCGCGTCGTTGTATCCCCGGATGGAGTCGTAGTGATAGGCGACCGGCCGTTGCCGGTTGCGGCGATCAACGAACAGCAGCGACCAATGGGTGCCGCGTTGATCAGGACGATCGGCATCGTTCATCGGCAGAAACAGGAAGTCGGCAGTATCGTCGCCATTTCGATCGATGAGGCGCTGGAATCGATTTCGCGCCTCGCTGTCGACGGCCGCCAAACGTATCTGATAGTGGGCGACAAGAGGATCCACCAGCTGCGTCCGGACGGCGAGATCCGGATGATTCTCCCGCAGCCACCGCTCGAGCAGCTCGTAATCCCGCTGGATGTGCTCGTCGCCGAGCCATTGGGTATCCCCGAGCACCAGTCCGGAGCCTCGGGACGGGGCCGTCAGGTTCAAACCTCCGAGCTGAGCATCGGAGAGGGGGGCCGGAAATGGCCGCGCGGGATCAGCCTCGTCGTCCAATTCGGATGGCGTCGGCGCGTTCAGGTCAACGAGAGACTCAAGTCCGGCGTAGGTGTCTGAGCGAGCCCTGGCAGCGCGGGCTGACGCGAAGTGAGCGTCGTCGCGCAATTCGGACGGCGTCGGTGCGTTGAGATCGACAAGAGAGTCCAGGCCAGCATAGGTGCCTGAGCGAACTCCGGCCAAGTGCGCCGGCGCAAAGTCGGCATCATCGCGCAATTCGGACGGGGTCGGCGCATTCAGATCGACAAAAGAGTCCAGGCCAGCATAGGTGTCTGAGCGAGCTCCGGCCAAAGGCCGTGGCCCAAAGTGAGCATCATCGCGCAATTCGGACGGCGTTGGCGCATTCAGATCGACAAGAGAGTCCAGACCAGCGTAGGTGTCTGAGCGAGCACCGGCCAAGCGCGATGGCGCAAAGTCAGCATCATCGCGCAGTTCGGATGGCGTCGGTGCATTCAGATCAACAAAGGACTCTAGGCCAGCATAGGTGTCTGAGCGAGCACTCCCGGGGTCCGCGGGCGCAAAGTCAGC
>NZ_FNCU01000040.1:67238-80364 GCF_900099855.1 Bradyrhizobium sp. Rc2d
AAAGGACTCAAGACCGGCGTATGTGTCTGAGTGAGCCCTGGCAGGATGCGCTGGCGCAAAGTGAGCATCGTCGCGCAATTCGAAAGGCGGCGGCGCATTCAGATCAACAACAGGCTCAAGTCCGGTGTAGGTGTCTAAGCGAGCCCTGGCGGCCGATGGTGACGCGGATTCTTGCACTACCTCGTTCAAAAAAGCCCCACCGCCCTCGCTCGGACCGGGCGCGGGAAGCACCTGCAGCAGGTTGGGCCGCCCGGCGAGCACAGCTGGGGAAGCAGACCGTTCACGCGCTTGCAAGCTGAGTGCCCGGTTCGCCTCGATCAGTCTCAAGTAGCTCCGAAGATGCGACAAATCGGGAGCGTAGACTCTCTTTCCAGCCAGTTTGAACGCTATCACATCGTTGTGTAGCGCTAACTGCTCCTTACTAGAGCCGTTAAGTCGGCCAGCTATGCTCCCCCTGTCATTTTCTCTAAGCCACTGACTCAGCGCACGAAGGCGTGTAGCGCGCGCCTGCGCAGCCTGCCTCAACTCCGCAGTCGGATTTTTAAGATCATTCAAGGCCTGGTCGAGCGCGCCCTCAATGAGGGGGGCGTCTTCAGGATGAGGAGTCAGGTGACGGGGGACACCTACTCCACGCGGTTCGGGTGCTCCCCCGCGCAACAGACGACGCAGATCATTCAGAGCCGATCTAACGCGGTTCCGAGGGTCGCGCCCCAAGCTCCTGTACTCCGCAATTTCATTATCCAGTGATGAACCGCCTCTCAACTGAGAAGCTAAAGGATCCCTATTATTGTCGCGGAGCCACCGAATAAAGAGCCTGAGTCCGGAAACACTGTTATTGACGGCCCCGGGGACCATCTTGCGCTGCTCGGCGTCTACCCGGAACCTTGCCAAGAGGTCCGCGTCTTCGGCAGGAAGCATTAGTTCGTCTGGTGATGGGAGACTCCCCGGCGCAAACGTGTTCAGCTGCGCAACGACAGCAAAGCGGCCACCATTCCTCAGATAATCCTGCACATCGGCAACAAAAGAGGCATGGCCAGGAGCGTCGCTGTTCAACCGGCCGGCTATGGGACCTCGATTTTGCTGGCGCAGCCAATGACTTAGATGGTGCAGATCATGCCCCAACTTGTCGACACCTCTCTCGCTTATCTTCGTTTCGCGCGCTGCTTTCTTGATTGCGGAAACGAGCTCCTTATCCTCGGTAAAAGGCTCGGAGCGGCCGCGCTTTGCGCCCACGGAGACGCCCCTATTCAGCGCAGGTAGCGGTTGCTGACTCCCGCTGTTCGGGCCCGGGCCTGGCGTCGCCGCCCTCGCCCCGCTAAACGGGTCTTGTCGCTGGTCGCCGCTCCGGATTCCTCGAGCGCCCTCATCAAGCAAAGTTGTCTGCAACTGGCTCAATTGCTGTTCAAAGCTCGCCTGCAGGCTCGTCCCATCCGCCTGTTGCCCTACCAGCACGTCAGCATCCCGCTGCGTGAAGCCTCGCGCAAATGGGTTCAGGTCACGATTATTGAACTGCGAACCATCCATACTTATCTCTATTTAAGAACATGTGCTGCGGAGTTCCCCCGACGTTCCATCCACGACACGCAGGCCGCGAAGATCGCCGTCCGCATCCAGGGTTATCCTAGCTAAGCTAACTTTCGAGAAGCTGACCGGTCAGACAATAAGCACGTCCACATGCCCCATTTCCTCACACGACCGCTCGGCTGCCGTCGGCACGGAGACAAGCCGGCCCGCGCCTCCCGGACAGTTTCCGCATCTTGAAGCACAAAAACGTGCCAAGACCGGATCAATGCCGGATCTACATGGTCATCTTTCTTCACAGGCGCGGCCTGATCTAGTCCATCGGCGGGAGCCCGATCAGACAAGCCAATCTCGCTTTCGGCGCGCCCGCGAGCTGCTCGGCGCTTCAGCGGGCGAGCGCGCCAGCGCGAATTATCGCCGCGCTGCTCGAGCAGAGAGCCGCCGATCGGCAAGGTCATGTCCGCCTCCTTCCCTCCTTGGACACCTCCGCGACTTGACCAGCGCGACGCGCATCAGCTGCCCTTCGAAACTCCGGGCAAGCAAAATTGAACTGTGAGCGGCTCGCGTCCATCGCCACGACCGCCAAAGCCGCGGCCGCTCCGGACAGGCAGACGCCGGCCCGCCGCGCCGTCCACATGCGCACATCCCGCTGCGGATCCAACCGAGAGCGGGCGAGGAGGTTCGCTGATGAACGACCCTTGCGATCCGTTTGGCTAAAGCGCCAAAAGCGGATGCTCCCAGAGCTATTGAGCAACGATTTAGCGATCGACGCACAAGTTTGTACGTAACGGACAGACGCCTGTGTACCCTGGGCTGGACCTGCTCCAACGACGCCACGACGGTACCCTTCGCAGCAAGCCCTTCGACAAACGCAACCCCATCCGGATCCGGCTGACACAATTCGACTTGCAGTTTGCGTTCGTTAGCAGCGTGTTTGCTCGAAATATTTGAGCGTCGGCACAGCGTATCAAAAACACGACCTTTCTGGTCCAAAGCTTCGTTACTGTAGTGGTCTGTGTGGAGAATGGATTAGCCGCGCGCGAAATCCAGGCAATCTAGGACGTGGACGGCGCTTCCACGCCGATCTTGCCCCTGCTCACCAATGCGGATTCGGCGTCGTCGGTGGGAGTCCGCGAAGAACGCCAGCACGCTCGCGCTCCATAACATCTGCATCGTCAGGCAATGCTCTCGACCACAGGAGAGCGGCTTTCCATGTTGGCCAATACCGCTCGGCATTTCACTGTGACGGACCAGCCGAATGAGCCGCGTTCCACAACCCCATTGTAAAGATGCTCAGATCGGGCATCCGCGCGGCAAGTAGCCTGGTGCGCTCGGACCAATCCTGTCCGCTCTTGGCCAGAATGACCATCTTGAGTTTGAGATCGTCGACGCTGGCCATGCCATTCGGATAGCCAACAAGAAGCTTCAAAATGATGACTATGGTCGCCACTTAGAAACCACGTGATCTTCTGGAAAAGACGAACACATACGACATCACACAAAATATGACGTGCAATGTGCCTTGAGCGCTCACGTGTACAAGCCCATTCAAAAACAGAATGCGACACGCACGTCGACCGCTGGCGGATCCTCGGCTGCCTGTGAGAGGTCGGCGGCTTGAATTTTACGCGGATGAGCTAAAAGGCCTTGAATCGCACGTGGCGTCACGTTGTACCATTGCGAAGTAGCTGACGAGGATGCCCGGCAAATCGGACCGGCCCACTGTTTGCTGCCACCGGTGAGACGATGATACCAATGCGGTCGATGTGTGTACAGCAGAGGGCGACACGGCCCCAATCCCCGCCTGCGGGATCGCGCGAACGGGCTCCGAGTGCTCGCATGCGAACAACACGGTACTTCGTCCCAGCCCAGGAGATGCTGGGTTGCTGCGCTGTGCGGCCGGCACGTTGACGCCCTTCGAACAACCGCGGATCGTCCCTGTTCGGCGCCGCTCATTTAGTCAGTATGACTTTGACGATCCTCAGGACAACGGACAATACACACTTCCAGGTTTGTGCGAGCCAGTGTTGAGCCGCACATCAATATCGTCTGATAAAAAGGAAATGACGCCAGATTTCTCCGATCATTGAGCCTTTCGCAATTAGAATTTGCGGTGAACGTTTTGCCGCAAATAACCGTCGGCAGTTCTCCCTCTGTCGACGACAGACTTCGGCCCGGCCATCGAAATGAGGCCGGGCTTTTTTTCCACCGATGAACGACAGTTTGGAGTGTTCTGGCCCGCGGTGTCTGATGATGGCGAAGGGTTAGGGAGACAAACTTAAGCGATCGATTGGGAGGATAGTTCGTCACATGCTGAAATCGATCAATCCGATCCTAGCGCCCGAGCTGCTCTGGCTGCTCGCCCCCATGGGCCATGGCGACTGCCTCGTGGTCGTCGACGCCAACCACCCGGCCACCCGCATTGTCGCGGCGACTCTGCTCGGAGCGCCTGATCCAGCTGCCGGGCATGAGTCATGGAGAGGACCGTCCGCGCCATCCTAACGCTCTATCCGCTCGACGATGTCGTCGATCCGTGCGCGGTGATGATGCCGGTCGACGATCCCGACCGTGTGCCCGGACGCAGCGCACGATGCTGGCCGAGTTCGAGCGCTCGGTCGGCCGCGCCATCAGTCCCGGCAAGCTCTCGCGTCCGGATTTTTATCGCGCGGCGGCTTCGGGCTTCGGCGTCGTGCAGGTGGGTGACAGCAGGGGATATGGGTGCTTCCTGATCAGGAAGGGCGTGATCAGCTAAGAGAAAAATTCTGCGCAAAATTGCGCAGAACTCTGCACCCAAATTTGAATGGCCTCCGCGCAACCGACCGACTATTGTCGATCCATGTCTCGCCTTGTGTGTCTAACTGCTACTATCATCATGTCGCTGCTGCCGGTCGTCGCGAACGCTGCGCCAATTCAAAAGCGGCCCAAGCCGGTCTGGCAAGGTTACGGCTTCCTGCCAGGCTATCGCCAGCCGCTGAGCAACAGCATTCCGCTCTACAAGCAGAAGGACGCGATGCGTCGGCTCTCGCGCGCCGACCGGCGCCACTGGTATATTGACCCGGTTCCTCAGTACTACGGTTGGGATGGCGAGTGGCATTATTTCGGCAGTCCCGGCTTTGGCGGCGGCCGCTACAACGGCGGGAGCTTCGGGCCGTGTTGGACGCGGACGCCGATCGGGCCGATCTGGAATTGCGGGTGATCGGGCGGCGCGGCTAGGAGAAACTTCGGGCCATTGCGCCGGGATCACGTCGAGGCGTTTACTGACGTCCTCGCCGATCTTCGTCATCGCGCGGCAGCCGCACGGGCAGAGCGTGCTCTCAGATTCGATGATCAGCTCCACCTGCGGCAAATGAGCAGGCAAGTAACCCGATTGCGATGACGATCTTGATCCAATCCGGCGCGAGATCGGCCCCTGGTGATCGCCGCCGCCTTCTCCTGCGCCGCGTCCAGGACGCCTTGCGGGACAATCGGCTGCTGCAGTTATGCTGGACGCCTCACGGCGATCTTGTCCGGAATGAACAACATGCTTCAGCTCGCTTTCCCAATGAGACAATAGCGACACCAAGCGCGTGCTGAAATCCGCCCATCTCAAGGAACTACGAGAACTGATGCAATTGCTTTGGCATTTGTTCGGAGCAGTGCACCAGCTTCCTAGAGGGCCAGATCATACAGCAGCCGTTTAGACGATTAAACGCTTCGACCGCCGGCTGGCAGTGTTGATTCAAGCATCTGAAACGGCTCGGGCTACTGACCGCGAAGTCGTCGGTCGTGCCAGCTCGCTAAATAAGCGACGCAATTGCTGCGGGCAGCGAACTGAGGCGATGGGCCAAATTCCGGACTGTGCACTGCAACAAACAAGCAAGCATTTCACTCGATCACCTCCTCGGCGCGAGCGACGAGCGTCGTCGGCACTTCGATGCCCAGCATCTTGGCGGTCTTAAGGTTGACCACAAGATCAAATTTCGTCGGCTGCTCCACGGGAAGATCAGACGGCTTCCTGCCACGCAGAACCTTGTCGACGAGCTCAGCAGCGCGGCGATAAAGGTCAGTGAGGTTGGGTCCATAAGATATCAGGCCTCCCTCTTCGACGTGCTCCCGCTCACCATAGATAGTCGGCAGCTGCGCCTCCAACGCTAACGTGGCGATCCGACCCCTGTTGTTATTTACAAGCGGATCAGCACACACATAGACAGCGTCTACCCTGCCTTTCAGTGCTTTGAAGGTGGTCCCGATATCCTCCACGCGACGGAATTCAGGTGTGACAAATTCGAGATTAACAGACTTGGCCGTCTTCTGCACATCGCGCATCGCAGCTCCCGCACTACCGGGATTGGCGAGGATTCCCAATCGGCGCAAACTCGGGACCAGCTCGCGAATTAGCTCCAGTCTCTTACCACTTAGATCGGACCCTTGATCGACAGCCCCGTGACGTTTCCGCCTGGTCGCGCCAGACTGGCGACAAGCCCGGTGCCAACTGGGTCGGTCGATATCGCGAAGACGATCGGGATGTCCAAGGTCGCCTGTTTCGCCGCTATAACGGGTCCAGCTCCCGCAGTGACAATGATATCGACCTTCTTGCGCACAAATTCAGTCGCGATTTCGGCGGCGCGCTTGTTGCTGGCCTCCGCCCAGCGATATTCGATAGCCACCTTCCGCCCCTCGGGCCAACCGAGGTCGCTCAGTCGCTGCAAGAAAGCAGGTAGAGATTATCTCTGGGCCGAGGCCGTAGTTGCGCCCAAGTATCCAATGGTCGGTATCCGCTCCCGTTGCTGCGCGCGGGCGACGAGCGGCCACATGGCCACGACACCAAGCATACCAAGAAATCGACGCCGCCTCATTTGTCCGACCCGAGGCATCAAAACGGGCAGCTTATAGTACACAGGAAAGGGCGCGTGGGGTGCCCCTCGACGGCTACCAGATGCGATATATCTATTTTCTCAGTCCGTCCGCGCGTGCGCGGCTCGCCTGCAAAGAAATCGCATATGCGGAGATCATGCGGCGCGGCGCCGGCATGTATCGCGGTAATGCGCGTGGCAAGTAGGCGATGGCCGACAACCAATCGGCACAGCGGCCGCGGCAGCGGCGACCGCCACGCTTCAGCTTGAGCCGACATGTCGGGTCTTGGAAGCGAAGCAGAAATCATGTGCCGAGCCTTACCGGTTGTGACCCGCAGCGGTCCATCGGTGACAGCTGCGCACCGTCCGCTTCCAGACCAGCACCGGACTAGCCCCTCGCAGGCCTAGAACACCGATCCTGGCCCGAGGCTGACGGACACATTGCGTGGACAGCGCGGCATAAGGCGGACTCATTATTGTTCATTGGCAGCCACTCAGGATTGCACTTGCGAAATACTCCGGCGCGTCTTTGAAAGGCAGGTAAATGTTCTTTCTCTTGAAAGGTCTCGAAGTTCTCTAGCTCGCTCCAAACTGTATCGTTCGCCAACAACAAGAGAGCCACCGGTCTGTGTCAGGTCGGCTGCCATATTCGATTTCGATCACAACCTGTCCGCTCACAGGATCTGCTTCACAATTGTTTCAAAAGGAATTAATCTGCTACCGTTGCGGAATTTCAAACTTGATTGGAGCGTCGACGATAATGCGTAAGGAGTATTCAAATGCCAACCAACGGAGAGCCGCGTAGAGCAATTACGCTTGGTGGAGGTGGGCCGGCAGCGGGGCTGCACATCGGGGTTCTGGAGGCCCTTGCCAATCAGCCCGACCTGAAGTTCGACGTATGGTCTTTGTCTTGCATCGGTGCATGGGTCGGTGTCGTCTACAACCAGTCAGACAAATCCAATGCTAAAGGTAAGGTCGAAGAAACATACGAATTCTTCAGAGATGGCGTATTTCGAGATGATGAGGGCTACAGGCGCTTCCCGATAAACACCGTGTTTGGGCCAGATTGGCGCAGCAACATCGACGCATTCAACAAATTCGTTAGTGACCCCAAGAATTATAGGGACTTTCAATGGCAGCCCTACCGGATGTTCGATTACGTCCAGGAATCCCTGTCAATTGTGATGGATCAACTGCCGACCGGTGAAAGGAGATCCTTCAAGAGGTTGGACGAAGGAGATCTCAATCGATGGATACTCAACCAGGTGATGGCTCCTAATCCCTTCATCCGCTATCTGACATCCCTGATGTACCTGTCCAAGTTCAACGGACTCTCCAGAATAAACTACCCGGAGAGCGAGTTCATGAAGAAAATCAAATTCGACCGGCTATCCCCATCCGGTCGCGACGACGCGGAGAAACCCCTGATCTTTCACAACGCGTGGGACCTGGATCATCGCGAGCTCACGTACTTCGCAAATCGTCCGATGCCGGTGCTGAACAAGACCGACGAAAGCATAAAGAAGAGGTACGGCGGCCCTATCACCGCACAGTCCTTATGCGCGTGCTCGGCTCTTCCCTTCATCGAAGAAACCGTGGAGATCGATGGAACGACCTACTGCGAAGGGGCCTTGGTGGACACGGTCAATTTCGAGGGACTGCTCGATCTCCAGGTGAGAGGGCAGAAGCTCGACGAAATATGGATTAGCCGGATTGTCGATTCTAAACAAATCCGAAAGCCAGACAATCTTCACGATGCGCTGGCAAATCTCTGCCAATTGTTTGCAGCTTCGGTTGGCGAAGATGACGTCAAGCTGTTCAAATACCACGTCCGGTACGACAAACGGAAATGCGACGCATCGAAAGACAACGCTGCGGAAGACCAGAATTCCAAAAAAACAAGAGCTAAAGCTTCGAAGAATGACGCTGCGAAGACTAAGAATTTGAAGGCCAAAGATTCGCAAGTTCACAGTTCAAACGACGTATGGAACGGCACTGTCGTCGAAATTCACGTTCCCGGGCACATCAACTTCAAATGGAATCACAGCAACCTGGACAATGGGCGAAAGCTGGGGCGAGAGTCTGCGGAGCAGGCAATCAAGCAATATCGCCAAAACAAGGATACACCCCATCCCGGAGAACCGCTCTTCATCAACGAAAGACCCGAGCAAGATGCGGATTGGCGACGAATTCGCGACGACTATCAAAAGCTGAAGAAAACGCTCGCCGAGAGCTAGAAGATCTGAACTATCGCGGCGTTCCACTTGTAGCCGGGATCACCGCAGTCGATCGAGCAAAGCCCGTGCTTGCTTGAGGTCCTGCGTCTCAAAGCCCTCGGTGAACCAGTCGTAGACGGGCGCGAGGACCTTGACCGCTTCTTCACGGTTTCCTTCCTCCACCCAGAGGGCGGCAAGATCCATTGCGGCTCTGAGTTCAAGAGCTTTGGCCCGTTGGGCACTTGCCGTCGTTAAGGCCTTTTGGAGCAACTCGGTTCCGGCATCCCTTGAACCGCGAAGCATCAGCGTGCGCGCTTTCAATCGATACAACTCGGCCTCAAATATCCGTTCGCTATTGCGACTGGTTGTCGTCAGGCCCCGCTCGATAAGCGCCATCGCAGCCTCGTAATCCTGTCCAAGCAGCAAAGCCGGACACAACAGCACATATAGCGCCGTGATTCCCAGTTGGTAACCCGCGCCACGATATTCGTCCATTGCAGCTCGGATCTCCTCAACGGCGCTGGAGGAGGGGTCAAGCAATGTCACGCATATGCCACGGACGGCCTGCGCCAGCCCGTGCCATTGGCGGAATCCATGCTCCTCCGACAAGCTGCGACAGCGGTCTGCATAGCGTTGCGCGCGAGATATTTCGCCGCGAAGAGCGTGGAGAACAGAGGCATAGTAGCAGGCATACGCTTGCGAGTGAGGATGATTGATGACGTCGGCCCGTTGAATGGCGGCATCCATGCGTGCGCTTGCTGCATCAAAGTGACCGAGCAGCCAGAGAACCCATGACATCAGCGCAAGGTCGGCTACTCCGGCATCCTGACCGGCTGCTCGGGCGGCCAATCTGTCATCCTCAGAGCTTGCCTCGAACTCCGCAACCGCGCGCTCGATAGCTTCGCGGGCATCCGTGAGACGTCCCATGAAAAGGCGTATCATGGCCTGACCGCGGGTCGCATTGAGCAGCGCTGGCCGATCGCCGCGCATCTCGGTGAGATGAAGCAGTGCCGCGATCGTTTCTTGGGCTACCGGCAACTCGCCGCGAATGACGCTCGCGGTCGTCAACCAGAACATAATTTGCAATTGTTCAGGGGGATCCCCGAGGCGCTCGCACAGCTCCCGCGCGCGAGCGAAGGTTGCCACCGCTTTGTTAGAAGCGGGGCCCTGGGTAGCGATGAGGCAGGGTCCCAGCGCGACTGCAAAATCAAGCTCTAACCTGTCCTTTCGTTCACCATTTGCCAAGCGGATAGTGGTCTCGATACCCCGCTCCAATTGAGCGATGGCCTCGAGGTTTGCGGAGCGCATGGCGGCTTTCCTGCCTGCCAGCAGCCAATATCCCGTCGCCTTTTCGAACAGTCCCGCCTCGGTTAGATGATGCGCGATTGTTTCCGGTTGAGCTTCCACGATTTCCGGGAAACGCTGCTCGAAGGCGTCCGCAATCATGGCGTGTAGCGCCGCGCGCCGACTCTTCAGAAGTCCCGAATAGGCAGCATCCCGCACGAGCGCATGTTTAAAGGTGTAAACCGCCCGGGGTATCTCGCCTCGGCAAAATATCAGCTCCGATCGAACCAACTGGCCAAGCGCCTCGTCAAGTCTCTCTCTGGGCATTCCAGCGACAATGCTCAGCAGTTCGTAGGAGAACTCGCGACCAACCACAGCGCCAATCTGAGCCACCTCCCTCACCGGGGCCAACCGATCCAGCCTTGCCATGAGAGACGCATGTAATGTCGTCGGAATCGCCATCGGAGGCAGTGGCCGGCTGAGGACATAATGATCGTCTTGCTCGTGCAACAAGCCTGTTTCGAGCACCGTCTTGGTTAGTTCCTCGACGAAGAGGGGTACGCCATCGGTACGGGCGAGGATCTGGTCCATGACCTCTTTTGGGAGTGTCTTGCCGGCCGTAACGCGCTCGATCAGTGCTGCACCGTTGCGTCGGTTCAGGCGCGTGAGCGAAACCGTCGTCACATGCGCATGACCCGGCCAAGGCGGCATGAAATCCGGCCTCGCGGTGATGAGCACCAGCGCCCGAAGCTGCGGTACTCGTTCCAGTGTAAGCGTCAGCAGCTCAAGCGACGTGGGATCGGCCCAATGAGCATCCTCAAAGGCAATGAAGACGGGCTGACGTGCCG
This sequence comes from Bradyrhizobium sp. Rc2d, assembly GCF_900099855.1. NCBI lineage: Bacteria > Pseudomonadati > Pseudomonadota > Alphaproteobacteria > Hyphomicrobiales > Nitrobacteraceae > Bradyrhizobium > Bradyrhizobium sp. Rc2d. The sequence goes on from NZ_FNCU01000040.1 coordinate 77,940, forward strand.
CAAGAGTATTGAGCTGCATCAGAAGCGCCGCCAGTGTGATCTCTTTCCGCTTCTGCGGGCTCAGCTCTGGCAGCTGGTAGCGGCCACCGGCAGGCACCGACAGGAGGTTTGCCAAAGGTGGTACTATCTGGTCTGCGGCAGCACCGGATTGCGCCAGCAAAGCCTGGAGCTTGACGAATTTCACATCTGGCGATTCGGTTCGCTCGAAACGCGCGGCTCGTTCGAGTTGGCGGATGAACGGGTACAGCGCGCTGTTGGTGTGGTGCGCCGAGCAGAAGAGGCGCAGCGTGATGTGCGGTTCGGTTTCCTTGAGTCGTTCTTCGAGCGCTTGTGCGATGTGCGACTTTCCGATGCCCGGCTCTCCGGTGAGCACCACAGCGCTGCCCTCACCACGCGTGGCGTTGTGCCAGCGACGTAACAGCAGATCTATCTCCTCGTCGCGCCCGATTGGGGGTGTCAATCGAGTCTGGTGCAGCGCCTCGAAACGGCTTTCCACCCCGCTCGTTCCCAACACCTCCCAAGCTGGTAGCGGTTCTACCCATCCTTTGAGTATAGCCGGGCCGACATTGCGGTATTCGAATTGTCCCTCCGTGAGTCGACGCGTACTCTCACAGATCAGGACTGTACCCGGCATTGCGAGCGCCTGCAGGCGTGCGGCCAAATTCGGCGTCTCACCAATCACCCCCTGTTCCTTGGCAGCGCCTTCGCCGATCAAGTCGCCGACCACAACCATTCCGGTAGCGATGCCAATGCGAACCTGGAGCACCGCGCCGACATCTGTCTTCAGGTTAGCGACGGCATCCACCAACGCCAACCCGGCGCGGATCGCCTGCTCGGCATCATCCTCGTGCGCCTGGGGAAAGCCGAAATAGGCAAGAACGCCGTCGCCCATATAGCGGGCGATGATCCCCTCAGATTTGGTGATAACCTCAGCGATGCAAGCGTGGTAGACGCCGATTACCGCTCGCAGGTCCTCGGGATCAAGGCGGACCGAGAGTGCAGACGAGCCCACTAGATCGCAAAACATCACCGTGAGCTGACGGCGCTCGGCGCCCTCCCGCGGTACCGTCTTGCTTCCTGTTGGAGCTGCCGGAGGGACATCGCCCCGAAGTTCGGCAATCGCACGCAGCATTTTGCGCCGATGTCCCAGCAAGACGCCAAGGTCCTTCAGGTCCTGCTCCGTAAGATCGCCCAGGACCGAAAGATCAATGGCGTTCTCGGCGAAACGCCCCGCGTACTCACTCAAGCCTATCGATGCTAGCCATTCCGCAATAGCTGTCATGGCAAACCTAATGGCTTCTGTCGTGATAATAGCACGTTTGCTGGACATGCGAAGGGGCTCGTCCAGCCACGACGTGCGCAATCGCCCGTACCGGGAAAACGCCGACGCATAGCTACGGTTCTAACCGACCGATTTGCAGCTCTTCCCATGACCCGATGAGCATGCATTCAGCTTATGACATTCTCGTCCATTTGCGCCAGCGTTGGTCGCATGCCAACTTGCTTCTCGTCTGAAGCATCGACCCATAGGCTTGAGAGCTCGGACCCGAGCCGGAATGTGCGTCCGGTTCTAGAAGTAGACAGGACTAGACTTGCGCGGTTAGGATACTTCCGCTTTCGGGCCCGAAACCGAAATGCGGCCCTAGCCTTTTTTGTCGGCTTGTCAGGGTAGACCGGACGCGAGCGGACGGCGGTTCGAATAGACGCTCATGACCCTGGCTGTGTGAAAAGCCACGAGTCAGCTACGATTCCTCCGTTTCCTGATGGGGGATACGGATGGGACGCTTCGTTGAAGGTGCGGACAGATCCCAGCTGACGCTCTTGCCGGAATGTTTGGAGGATTGGGTAAGCGAAGACAGCGCGGTCCATGTGATCGACGTGTTCGTCGAGGCGCTCGATCTGCATGGAATGGGGTTTGAGCGTGTGATCGCCAAGGAGACGGGCCGGCCCTCCTATCATCCGGCAGTCCTTCTGAAGCTTTACATTTACGGTTATCTCAATCGGGTGCAATCCAGTCGCCGCCTGGAACGTGAGGCGTGCCGCAATATCGAGGTGATGTGGCTGATCGGCCGCCTGGCTCCCGATCACAAGACGATCGCCGATTTCCGGAAGGACAATGGTGCGGCGATCCGGAACGTTTGTGCGAAGTTCATTGCACTATGCCGGCAAATGGGCCTGTTGCAGACCCCAAGCGTCGCAATCGACGGCAGCAAGTTCAAGGCGGTGAACAACCGCGATCGCAACTTCACGCATGCCAAGATGGCGAGGCGGGTAGCGCAGATCGAGGAAAGCGTCGGTCGATATCTGCGTCAACTCGATAGCGCTGATCGGCAGGAGCCATCGGAAGCAATCAGCATCAAGACAACGAGGGTCAAGGAAAAGATCGCTCGGCTGAAGCAGGAGATGAGCCGCCTGGAAGTACTTG
>NZ_FNCU01000064.1:0-45823 GCF_900099855.1 Bradyrhizobium sp. Rc2d
ACCGCCCGGATCATCTGGGCCATGCTGGTCAAAGGAGAAACCTACCGAGACCGCGCGAGCGCGCCGGCTGCGGCCTAGTTGAGGGGCAACAGCCGCCGCGCTCGCGCTCCATGCCTATCGGAAGGGCACTAAAGGTGTGATGGCAAATGGTCTGGAAACCGGGATCGAAACACTCCGCATCGTCATCGCGCGTCACAGCGCGCCGCAATGATTGGAATTCGATCAGCGATCTCCATCAGGGCCCGCGGTCAATGGCCGCTTCTCGAGGCCGTATACATGACCGCTCCCCGATTCATTTGCTGAAGCACCAAAAGCCCTTGCCGAGAGGGGGCCGTCCATACATGACGGTGGAGAGAGCCGCGATTCTCTTAAGACTTGCACGCGCGGAAGCTAAAGGCAGCCCAATCCCGCCAAGCGAATTCCCTCGCATTTTAACGATTGCCTTGAAGGAAACTTCGCTCCTCGCGGGGCAGGCTCAGTTGTTTCCATGTGTGAGGTTTTGCGGATGAAGGTTTCCACCGTTGCGCCGCCGCCGATCGCGATCGTGGTTCCGAGCTACGACACGACCAAGCAGCAGGACGATCAGGCCAAGGTCAACGACGATGATCCGACCTACAAGCCGCAGCCGCCCGCGCCGCTGCCGCCGGGTCAGGGCACGCGGATCGATCAGCTCGCCTGATCAGGCTTGCCAAAGCTGAAGCGCCCGATCCGGTCGATCGGGCCTTTTGCGCATCCGGCCGCATCTTTGCCGGATAGCAGGACCACTATCATGCGCGCTCATCCTGGGACCCTGCGCATGATCGCACGCCTCCTGTTGCAGAACACGATCTTCGTCGTCGGCATGGGCGCGTTGCTGTTCGTATCCGCCGGAACGCTGCACTGGCCTTCGGCCTGGGTGCTCCTCGCCACCTCCGCCCTGCTCGGTCCGCTCTGCGGCTGGTGGCTCTACCGGATCGATCCGGCTCTGCTCGCCGAACGTCTGCGGCCGGTCCTGCAACGGGATCAGCCCGCCGCCGACAAAATGTTCATGACGGTCTTTGTCGTGGCGATGCTGGCCTGGCTGGTCGCGATGGGCCTCGACGGGCGCATTCAATCCTCCGAGATGCCGGTTGCGTTCCAGATCCTCGGCCTCGGGCTGTTCCTGGCCTCGACACTGTTCACGATGTGGGTCTTCCGCGAGAACTCGTTCGCCGCGCCCGTGGTGAAGCTGCAAACCGAGCGCGCGCAGCACGTGATCTCGACCGGTCCCTACGCCTATGTCCGCCATCCCATGTACAGCGGCATGGTCCTGTTCTTCACCGGCGTGCCGTTGTTGCTTGGGTCGTGGTGGGGACTTGCGATGATACCGCTCTTCATCGCCTTGTTCGCGATCCGCATCCCTATCGAGGAGCGCACCTTGCGCGAGGGCCTACCAGGCTATGCCGACTATGCGGCGCGGGTGCGCTATCGCCTGGTGCCGGGCGTTTGGTGAGGGCAGATCACTTTCCCATTCGGACCGGCTAACCATCCAGTTCGCGATAGCGGCGGAAGATGCCCTGCTCGTTGAAGGCAATGCGGCGGTCGCTGTCGAGATAGGCCTTGATGTTGGGCCGTGCGGCGATGCGGTCGCGCAGGCCGAGGAGGCGCGGGATATCTGTCTCGAACGCCTTCATGCGCTTGGGGAACGCATAGCGCAGCCCCGCGACGATTTGGAACAGCGAGAGATCGACATAAGTCAGTCTGCGTCCCGTGACATAGGTGCCGCCACTCTCAGTGAGAAGCTGCTCGAAATAACCGAGATATTTCGGCACGCGCTCGCTCCAGAAATCGGCGGTGCGCTTCTTCGCCGGCGGCTTCTGATCTTCGTAGTAGAGCGAGGGCCCGAGCGGATGATGGGTGTCGTGGATCTCGACGACGAGGTCGGTGATGGTGAGCTGAAGCTGGTGCACCCAGAGCCTGCCGCCTTCGGTCTTCGGCGCGAGGCCATGGCGGGCGCCGAGATAGAGCAGGATGTTGGCGGTCTGGCCGATGACGAGCTTGCCCACTTTCAGGAACGGTGGGGCAAAGGGCGGCGTGCCCCCATGCGCGTCCATCATCTTCATCATCGCAGCTGTCCCGCGCGGTCCGCGCGCGACATCGACGTAGGCGGCGCCCGCTTCCTCCAGCGCCAGCCGCACATATTCGCCGCGGCCCTGAATCTCGGGCCAATAATAGAGCTCGTATTTCATGGGAGGAGTCCGTGAGCGTTGCGGGCGACGGGATCAATGTAACACGTGCCCGAAAGTTCCGTCGGAGTGAGACGGAGCGGCGGTACCACACACTCCGTCATTGCGAGGAGCCCTTGCGACGAAGCAATCCAGACTGTCTCCGCGGAGGGATTCTGGATTGCTTCGTCGCTTCAGCGCAAAATTGCTTCGCAATTTTGTCGCTACGCTCCTCGCAATGACGGAAGAGACAGCTCACGCCTCAATTCGCCGCGAAACAATACAGCAGGCCGTCACCGCCGGTGCTCTTCAGATCCGCCTGCGAGCAGCCGCCGTCGGGACCGCGCGAGGGGTGAGAGCTGTTCCAAGATTTCGAGGGCTCGTCGTCGCGCAGACCACGTCGATCGAGATGGCCGACCATCGCGACGCCTTGCGTGCTCGATGTCCAGTTCTTGCAGGTGCGATCGTCCGGACCGGCAAAAGCGGTGCCGTCTGGTTGCGATCCCGTGAGCACGTCATGCCGGTTTGGCTGGTCGCCAACACCATTGATCCCCTCGCCCTTCTCGCTGAGCGCGGTCTGCTTGGTGAGGTTGTTGGCCGCGCCGTGCAGGTCGGCAACGTCCTTGGCGATCACCGCGCCCTTGGCGTTCTGCCACGGTCCCTTGCCGATGCGGTCCCGGGCGTTGACCGCCGGCTTGCCGTCGGCTGCCTGTGTCGAGAGATAGGCGCGCCAGGTCCTGGTGCCGGCGCCCGCGGCTTGTGCAAGCTTCTGACATTGCGCGTCGGCTCCCTCGAGGCCGCCGAGATCGGCACCCTTGCCGGGGCCGTTGGACGTCACGAAGAACGTCATGTCGGCCGATTGCGCCTGCGCCGATGGCGCCGCAAGCAAGGTCATTGCGAGCGCGAGGCCTGAAATCGTCACGGATCTCTCGGTGCGGATCATATTGTCCTCCGGTTGTACTTGTCGTTGGCCGCCTGATTTCAACCCGACGCACGCCCGCTTATTCCGATGCGGGGCGTCCAAAAGAAGAGGCGTCCAAAAGAAAAAGGCGCCGTGCGGGAGCACGACGCCTTGGTTCCTCGTGTCGCGAGCGATCAGTTGGTCTGCTGGATCGCCGACAATTCCCACCCGGTACTCGGCCGGCGGGCGAACGTCCAGATCTCGGTCGCCTCGCCCGGCTGCTCGCTACCGGCCACGACTGCGCCGGTATTGCGGTCGACCGTCTTGTCGATGAGCCCGAAGCGCAGCGCCACCGTGGCGTAGTCCGTCTCGCCTTCGCGCCAGGCTTCCGCGAGGTCGCCCTGCAACAGTTTGACGTTGGTCACCTTGTTGACGACGTTGCGCGCGCGGTTCTGGCCGAGATCCTGCTCGAAATAGGAGACCATCTCTGGCGTCGCGAGCGTGTGCAGCTTGGCCACGTCCTCGTTCGACCAGGCGGTCTGGATTTCGCCAAGCAGGCGCTCGAACGCCTCATAGTCGTCCGGCTTGATCTCGAGCGGCGCGCTGTTGGCGCCGAAGCCGAAGCCACCAAGACCGCTGCGATAGTTCGGCTGCGGTCCTTGGCCTGCGCCCGCATTAGCATTGGCATAGGCCGGCTGCGACGTGTGGCGGCGCTGCCACCAGGACATCGCCAGCCGCACCACGAGCACCACCAGCGCGATCTGGATGATCAGGCCCAGGATCGAGGACAGGCCGCCGAGGCCGCCAAAGAGGCCGCCGCCGAACAGCATGCCCAGCAGGCCGGCGCCGAGGAAGCCGGCCGCAAGGCCGCCCAGGAAGCCGCCGCCGCGGCCGAACAGGCCGCCGCGCGCCGGCGCGGTCGCGGCCGAATTCATGCCTGCGCCCGGCTGGGTGTAGGTGCGGTTGAACTGCGAGGTGGAGCCCGGCGCAGTCGTGGTCGACGGCGGCGCCGAATAGGTGCGCGAGCCGCGCGAACCCGACGAGAAGCCGCCGCCGACGCGGGCGTCAGCGGACGAGATCGCCAGTGCGGTCGGCAGCGCAAGCGCCAGCACGACAGCAATGGTCTTGAAGAGACTGCGGGAGCCTTGCGAGAAAGTCATGTGCGTTTCCCAAATCCCCGGCATGGGGACGTGCGCTTAAGATGGGCAGACTTCCCGAAAAGTGAAGCCGCTTTCGGAACCTATTGCTGCGGCCCTCAGTCGCGGGGATGTGGCAAAAACCCATATTTGGCGGGGGTTTGGCCGGGGCGTGGGAAGGAACTGCGGTCGCGGGTTACCGCCGCTACTGCGACGAAAGTTCCGCTTTCTCCCCCGTCATTGCGAGGAGCCCTTGCGACGAAGCAATCCAGACTGCCCACCGCGGAAAGACTCTGGATTGCTTCGCTGCGCTCGCAATGACGGAGAATGTGGAGAGGGCGTGCGCATCTCACCCAGCCTTCGTCATCGTTTCCTTCACCGCCGCCACGAGCTGGCTCAGCGTAAACGGTTTTGGCAGGAAGTCGAACTGCTGGCCCTCGGGGAGGCTCTTCTCGAACGCATCCTCGGCGTAGCCGGAAACGAAGATGAACTTGATGTCCGGGTTCTTCTCCCGCATCGCCTTCAGCAGCGTCGGGCCGTCCATCTCCGGCATCACCACGTCTGAGACGACGAGATCGATCGCGCCGCTCTCCTCCTCCAGCACCTCCATGGCCTCGACGCCGTTCTCGGCCTCGACCACGGTGTAGCCGCGCGAGCGCAGGCCCCGCGCGTTCAGGGCACGCAGGCCCTCTTCGTCTTCGACGAGAAGGATGGTGCCTTGGCCGGTGAGATCGGTGCGCGGCTTGGCCTCCGCCGCCGGTGCGGCTTCCTTCGCGGCGCCATTGGCCGCGCTGACAACTGCTGCGGGCTGCTCGACCTGCACCTCCGGCTCGGCATGATGGCGCGGCAGGAAGATATGGAACGAGGTGCCCTGCCCCGGCTCGGAATCGACGTAGATGAAACCGCCGGTCTGCTTGACGATGCCGTAGACGGTGGAAAGCCCGAGCCCGGTCCCCTTGCCGACCTCTTTCGTCGAAAAGAACGGCTCAAAAATCTTGTCGCGGATGTCGGCGGGGATGCCAGTGCCGGTGTCGGCGACCTCGATCCGGACATAGTCGGCGGCTGGCATGCCCTTGTAAGCGAGCTTGCCCGCGTCTTCGCTGCTGACGTTTGCGGTGCGGATGATCAGCTTGCCACCATCAGGCATGGCGTCGCGCGCGTTCACCGCGAGATTGACGATCACCTGCTCGAACTGGGAGACGTCGACCTTTACCGGCCAAAGATCGCGGCCGTGGACGAGGTCGAGCTTGACCTTCTCGCCGATCAGCCGGCGCAGCAGCATGGTGAGATCACTCAAGGCATCGCCGAGATCGAGCACCTGCGGCCGCAGCGTCTGCCGCCGCGAGAACGCCAGCAGCTGCCGCACCAGGGTCGCGGCGCGCGTCGCGTTCTGCTTGATCTGCATGATGTCCTGGAACGACGGATCGGTCGGCTTGTGCGCGTTCAGCAGGAAGTCGTTCGCCATCATGATGGCGGAGAGCACGTTGTTGAAGTCGTGGGCGATGCCGCCGGCGAGCTGGCCGACCGTCTCCATCTTCTGCGACTGGTTGATCTGGTTCTCGAGCGCGCGCCGCTCGGTGGTCTCGAGCATGTGCACGATGGCGGCTTCCGCCTCGTTCTCGGCCGCATCGACCGGCGTGACGAAGAACTGGCCCCAGCGTTCCTTGGTCCCTTCCAGCGCCACCTCGACCGGCGCGATGTCGGCCCGGCCTTCGGCGGCCTGGTTGATGGCCGCGATCAACAGGTGCCGGTCGCGGGAATTGACCGCGCGGAAGATCGACTTGGAGGCGCTGTCGAGCCCGAGCGCCTGTCCGAGCTTGGCATAGCGCGCATTCGCGCGCACGACGTTGCCGCCGCGATCCACGGTCGCGATCGCCATTGGCGTGTGGTCGAAGAAGCGCATGAAGCGCACCTCGGCGGCGCGGTCGGGATCGCTGCGCTCGTCGCGGGCGCGGCTGATCACGAGCGTGCGCGACGGCCCCGGCGCGCCGTCGGCACCGAAGGCGAGCTTGTGATAGAGCCGCACCGGCATGGTCTTGCCCGTGCGCATGCGCAGGTCGATGTCGAAGACCTCGGTCTTCACCTCGCCCGGCACCGCCACGATCGAGGTCAGCAGCGAGGCGCCGTCGCCGGAGACGATGTCGGTGAGCTTCAATCCACCCGAGCCGATCTCGGCGAGGTCGTAGTCCAGCCAGTTCGCCAGCGTCGCGTTGACATAGGCGAGCTCGCCGGCCGGATTGACCGAGAAGAAGCCGCAAGGCGCGTGATCGAGATATTCGATCGCGTGCTGGAGCTCCTGGAACACGTCTTCCTGGCGCTCGCGGTCGCGGGTGATGTCGGCGATCGACCACACCGCATATTTCGCCTCGCGCTTGCCGGTGCCGAGCGGGCGCACCCGCATGCGCAGCCAGCGGCCCTGATTGCCGTCCTGGCCGGAGATGCGCACCTCCTCCTGCTGCCGCTTGCCTTCGCGGGCGGCTTTGAGCAGGCGGAACACGGCTTCGGAGACGTCGGGGTTGCCGATGAAGACGCGCTCGACGGGACGCACGTCCTGGGGGCCGGTGGCGCCGGTCAGCGTCAGATAGGCCGCGTTGGAATAGACCACATGCCCGCGTGCATCGGTGACCGCGAGCCCGTCGAAGGCGTGATCGGAGATGCGGGCAATGATGGGATCGTCGAGATTACGGTCGGCGAAGCGGATGATGCCGGCGGCGAAGGCAAACAGGTTGAACAGGCCGACCATCGCCAGCACGGCGAGAATGCCGAGGATATAGGGCTGCGCCTGCGCGCGCCCGAGCGTCATCAGCCCGACGGCGACCGCGACGAGGCCGGCGGCCACCAGCAGCACCAGCGCGATGCTGCCCGAGCGCGGCGACGGCTCGTGCGCCGCAACGGGCTCGCGTGTGAGGTCGTGGTCGGTCTCAGCAGTCATCTCAAGCTGGCGCAGCCTGTCGGCAGAGAATCAACGCGCTCAGGGGCGCGCGGGGTCCTCCCTGCCTGAATCGGACCCAAAGGTGCAAGGGCAGCAGGAGCGAAAGGTACGCTGATTCCCAGATTACGGCCATTTCCGGTACTTTTCCGGCATTTTATCCCCGCCCCGCGCCGAATCCGCGCTTCAGCCGCATGACGTAGCCGATGACTTCGGCGACCGCATGGTAGTGCTCGGTCGGGATTTCCTGGTCGATGTCGACGGTGGCGTAGAGCGCACGGGCGAGCGGCACGTTCTCGACGATCGGGATGTCGTGCTCGCGCGCGATCTCCCGGATCTTGAAGGCGAGGTTGTCGACACCTTTGGCGACGCAGATCGGCGCCGACATGCCGCGCTCGTAGGACAGCGCCACCGAATAGTGGGTCGGGTTGGTGATGATCACGGAGGCCTTGGGAACCGCCGCCATCATGCGCTTCTTGGCGCGCTGCTGCCGGAGTTGCCTGATCTTGCCCTTGATGTGCGGATCGCCTTCGGACTGCTTGAACTCTTCCTTGATCTCCTGGAGTGACATCTTCTGCCGCTGGAACCAGCTGCGGTACTGGAAGAAATAGTCGGCGATGGCGACGATCGCGAGCGCCGCTACCACCGCGCCGAGCAGATGGATGGTCATGCTGGTGGTGGCGCCCAGCATCGCGGCCGGATCGAGCTTGACCATCGCCTCCATGCGATGCCGCTCCGGCCACAGGATCATAGTCATGACCACGCTGAGCGCGATCAGCTTGCCGAGGCCTTTCAGGAAGTTCGCCGCCGCCTGCTTGCCGAAGATGCGCTTGAAGCCGGCGCCGGGCGAGATCTTATTGAATTTGGGTTTTAGGGATTCGGCCGACCACACCAGACGGTGCTGGAGCATGTTGCCGGCAATTGCCGCCAGCACCAGCATCAAGAGGGGCACGCCGATTGCCGTGAGCACGGCGAACTCGATCTGCTGCATCAGCGCGAGCAGAGCCTTGCCATCGGTCTTGATCATCCAGGAATTGGCGAGCAAGTTGCGCATCGGCGTCAGCAGCCCGCTGCCGACCGAGCCCGAGAAGGTCGAGACCACGAGCGTGCCGCCCGCCATCATGAACCAGGTGTTGATCTCCTGGCTCTTGGCGACGTCGCCGCGTTCGAGCGCATCGTCGAGGCGCTTTTGCGTCGGGTCTTCTGTTTGACTCTCGGGATCGTTGTCTTCCGCCATCGATCACCTATTTGAGCGGCATCATCTGGTGCATGACACCGATGAAATAGTCGAGAAACGTACCCATCATCGCCGTGAGCACCACGGCGAGGACCAGAAAGCCCGCGAAGATCGAGAGCGGCACGCCGACGAAATAGACCTGCATCTGTGGCATCAGCCGCGCCAGCACACCTAACCCGATGTTGAAGACGAGGCCGAACACCAGAAACGGTCCGGAGAGCTGCAAGCCCAGGCGGAACGCGGCTGCAAAGGCCCGCGTTGCCAGCGAGGCGATGTCGCCGCTCGAGACGGTCTCGCCCGGCGAGAAGATCTTGTAACTGTCGTTCAGCGCCGCGATCACCAGATGGTGGCTGTCGGTGGCAAACAACAAGGTCACGCCCAGCATGGTCAGGAAATTGCCGACCAGCACGCCCTGCTGTCCCTGCGTCGGATCGACCGAGGTGACGAAGCCGAGCCCCATCTGCTGCGCGATCACGGAGCCGGCGACTTGCAGGGCCGAGAGCGTCACACGGGCGGTCGCGCCCAGCACGATTCCGATCGCGATCTCATGCAGCATCAGGACCAGGAGCGGCGCGAGCGAGCCCATGTCGACCTGATAGGCATTGCGGTGCAGGGGCAGGATGATCAGCGTGAGCAGCAGCGCGATCGACAGCTTGATCCGCGTCGGGATGTTGGTCTCACCCAGGCCCGGCAGCAGCATCACCATCGCACCGACCCGGGCGAAGGCGAGCATGAAGGAAGCGGCGAGCGCCGGCAGCAGCGAGACGTCGATGCGCATAGTTTACGCATCTTGCCTCAGCCGCCGATGATTCGCGACGAGATCCGCAGCATGTGGGCGTGGAGCGAGTCGGCCATGAACGGCAGCGCCAACAGCATCGTGGCGAAGATGGCCAGGATCTTCGGCACGTAGATCAGCGTCTGCTCCTGAATCTGAGTCAGCGCCTGGAACAGCGACACGATGACGCCGACCACGAGGCCGACCACCATCAGCGGCGACGACACGATCACGATGGTCCAGATCGCATCGCGCGCGACGTCAAGGGTTTCGGGTCCGGTCATTGCAAACTTCCTTTATTCCTTCATCCCAGCCAGCCCGGCGAGGAACAAGCGCCCACTCCCCCGTCATTGCGAGCGCAGCGAAGCAATCCAGACTGGCGCCTGCGGAAAGACTCTGGATTGCTTCGCTACGCTCGCAATGACGATTGGGGCGAGCGCCATTCCCTCATCAGATCGGCATCTTCATGATGTCTTCATAGGCCGCGATCACGCGATCGCGGACCGAGACCAGCGTGGACACCGCAACGTCGGTGTCGGCGACCGCCGTCACCACGTCCATCACGTTGGCCTTGCCGGCGGCCATCGCCACCGTCTGCGCGTCGGACTTGCGGCCGGACTCCATGACGCTGCCGACAGCGTCTTTCAGCAGCGAAGCGAAGGACTGTCCGCTGGGCTCGCCGCCCTTGCCGGCGCCGCCGTTCTCCAGCACGCGGGCGAGACTGGCATAAGCATTGGCGGCGATTGACGGTGATGCCATGGCTCAGATGTCCTGTTCAGCTCTTGAGGATGTCGAGGGTGCGCTGGATCATCCGGCGCGTCGCACTGATGATGTTGAGATTGGCCTCGTAGGACCGCTGCGCGTCGCGCATGTCGGTCATCTCGACCACCGAATTCACGTTGGGATATTTGACGTTGCCGCTCGCATCCGCGGCCGGATTGTTCGGCTCGTATTTGACGCGGAAGCTCGACTGGTCGGGCTTGATCCTGCCGAGCGTGACGACTTGCGCGTCGAGCGTGCGATCGAGCGCGGAAGAAAAGGTCGGCACCTTGCGCCGATAGGGATCGCCGCCGGATGTCTGCGAGGTCGAATCCGCGTTCGCGATGTTCTCCGAGATCACCCGCATGCGCCCGGCCTGGGCCCGCAGGCCGGAGGTCGCGATCGCCATCGAGCGGGCAAAATCGCTGCTGTCATTCGCCATGATCCGCTTCCTCTAGCTCTAGCCCTTGCCGATCGCGGTCTTGAGCAGGTGCAGGCTCTTCGAATAGAGCGAGGTCGCCGCCGCGTAGTCCATCTGGTTGCTGGCGGCCTTCATCATCTCCTCTTCGAGATTGACGGCGTTGCCCGCAGGACGGGTCTCAAAACCCGCATTCTTGTTCTGGTCGAATGCGGAGGCCGCGCCTGACGGCGTCATATGAGAGGCGCTGGTGCGGGCAAGGGCCAGAGGCCCCATCGAGCCCGTGACGGCGCCGGTCTTGTCGAGCTTCGGCTCGACCAGGTCGCGCGGCCGGAATTTGGGGGTGTCGGAGTTGGAGACGTTCTCGGACAGGACACGCTGGCGCTCCTGGTGCCACTGCATCTTGGTCCGAAGCGCCGACAGCACCGGGAGGTCGTTGATGGACATCGTTGCGGCTCCTTCCGCCCCTTCCGGACCTTGAGGTCCGTAGCTAGGCAGAATTTGCCGCCTGTATGGTTAACAGCTGGTTAAAGATGTCACGGGCATCTGTTCCCCGATGGCACACGAAATGCGCGCTTCGTGATTCGACGCTCCCAAAAGTGGCATTAACCCAACCGTTTGGCGGCGCGTATGCAGGCCAAGAAGTCGTTTTGGATCGAGCGATTCATAGGTTATTAAGAGTTGGGGACGGCAAAACTTGCCGTGGAACATTAAGAGATCGCAGTTTGGGGCATCGTAGGCCGGTGGTTGGCACGTTTGACCACGGGCACGAGAACAGCGCCATTTGTCGGGGACAAGTATGCAAGGCAGCCCTATCACCTTCATCGTCGCGTTCATCGTCGTTCTGGCGTTGATCGGCGTCGCTGCATGGCTGGTTCGCCGATTCGCCGGCAGCCGGCTGGGCGCCAACACCCAGCGCGGCAGGATGCCTCGGCTCGCCGTGATCGATGCCGCCGCCGTCGACGGCCGGCGGCGCCTGGTCCTGGTCCGGCGTGACAATGTCGAGCATCTCCTCATGATCGGCGGCCCGACGGACATCGTCGTCGAGCCCAACATCGTTCGCGCCGCGTCCGGCCGCGACCAGCTTCCGCAGCGTCCCAGCGCCACGGAACCGCCGCGCCTCGCCCCCATGCCCGATTCCGGCGGGTGGGCCGACGAAGCGCCGCGACCCGAACTGCTCGATCATCCCGAGCCGCAAATGCCCGAGCCGCCGCCGCGGCCCGCGCGCCCATCCTTCGCCGACGAAGTGCGCCGGCCCGCTCCCGTGCTGGGCGAACGCCGCAGCGAGCCGCTGGCCGGCTTCACGCCCGAGCCGGTCCCGCCGCGTCCCGAGCGCGAGCCACGGCCCGAGCCGCTGCCGCCGCGCATCGCCCGCGGCGAGCCGCCGCTGATGCCGCGTCCGCCGCGCCAGAGCGAGCCGCCGAAGATGCCGCCGGTGCGTGCCGAGCGCGCAGCAGCGCCGCCGCCTCCGCCCATTCCGCAGGCGCCGCCGGTTCCGCCACCGGCCCCCGCCGCTATCCCTTCGAGCGCCGAGCAGAATCTCGCCGAAATGGCCCAGCGGCTCGAAGCTGCGCTGCGCCGCCCGGCCGGCGAAACGGTCGCGCCTCCGGTTGCGCCGGAGCCGCCGGCCGCTCCCCCGCGCGCGGGGCGCAGCGAGCCGCCGGCACCACCATCCCCGCCCGCAAAGCCCGCCGCGGAAAAGACCAGCTTTGAAAATCTCGAAGACGAGATGGCCTCGCTGCTCGGCCGTCCGAAGCCGTCTTCGTGAGGTTGCCGGCCCTCCCGCGTAGAGTTCTTTTCCTTTCTGTCCTGGTCGGCGCGGCCTCGCTCGCGAGCCTTGCGCATGCGCAGGACATCAGCATCAACCTCGGCGGCGGCGCTGGCGGTGGCGGCGTCACCGAGCGCGCGATCCAGCTCATCGCCCTGCTCACGATCCTGTCGATCGCGCCGTCGATCCTGATCATGATGACGTCGTTCACGCGCATCGTGGTCGTGCTGTCGCTGCTGCGCACCGCGATGGGCACGGCGACCGCGCCGCCGAACTCGGTGATCATTGCGCTCGCGATGTTCCTCACCTTCTTCGTGATGGGGCCGGTCCTGCAGAAATCCTACGACGAGGGCATCCGCCCGCTCGTCGCCAACCAGGTCAGTGTCGAGGACGCACTTCAGCGCGCCTCGGTGCCCTTGCGCGGCTTCATGCAGAAGAACGTGCGCGAGAAGGATCTCAAGCTGTTCCTGGATCTCTCCGGCGAACAGCCGCCGGCCACGCCCGACGATCTCGCACTGCGCATCCTCGTCCCCGCCTTCATGATCTCCGAGCTGAAGCGCGCCTTCGAGATCGGCTTCCTGTTGTTCCTCCCCTTCCTGATCATCGACCTCGTCGTCGCTTCGGTGCTGATGTCGATGGGCATGATGATGCTGCCCCCGGCAACCATCTCGCTGCCGTTCAAGCTGATCTTCTTCGTCCTGGTCGACGGCTGGTCGCTGGTGGCGGGGAGCCTGGTGCAGAGCTACGGGGGATGAGGCCGATGCATCCGCAGTCATGCCCGCGAAGGGGCATCCTCTCCGCCCCCAGCGATAGCCTCCCGCCCCTCCCCGTCATTGCGAGGAGCCCTTGCGACGAAGCAATCCAGGCTGCCTCCGCGGAAAGATCCTGGATTGCTTCGCTGCGCTCGCAATGACGAGAATGGGGTGGCGACCTTCCGACACAACAGCGCTCGCGATGACGTAGACTGCGGCGCTGTCCCGGGCCGCACTTCGCGCGGCAGCAGGGATCCTACCGCGTCATCTTGATCTGCCGCACGACCGGGATCGTGGGCAGCGAGCCGGTGTGGTCGGACTCGTCGTTGGCCTGCGGTGCGCTAGGGGCGCGGGCGGTGGCGTCGGGGAAGCGCTGCTTCATCTCGCGCAGGAAGCCGTCGAGCGTATCGACGCTGGCAGCCAGCTTGGCGATCTCGGCGAATTCAGCGCTGGAGGCCGCCGCCGGCTTGCTTGCGATGTCGAAGGCGAGACGGTCGGCGCTCTCGCTCATCAGCGGCGCATATTTCTCGCGGAAGCGTGACAGGCCGATCGAATCGTCGGCGAGCGCGTAGCCGACTGCGGCGCGGATGATGTCGCTCTTCTCGACCGCATTGAGCGGCTTGAAGTCGCGGAAGCGCTCGCCGTAGTAGAGCTCGATCTGCTCGGCGGATTCGCGCCAGCGCCGCGCCGCCCAGAAGATGTCGGAGCGCAGGCGGAGCACTTCGCGCCCGGCGACGTTGGAAACGATATCGAGCGCGAGATCGTGACGGCCGACGTCGCTCTGCGCCCGCCCTTCCAGGAGCAGGCGCTGCTGCCTGAGCTCCCCGGAGAGGTCGCTGATGCGGCTCGCGCGCAGCGCGGTGATCGCCATATCGGGCTTGCGGTTGGCGAGATAGATCATGGCAAGGCGCGCGGCGACCTGGGCGCGGGCGGCGCCTTCGAGGCGGTGATCGACCTGGTATTGCAGGAGCTCGGCGGCCTGGTCGAGCAGATCGATCGAGGCGAGACGGTCGGCGAGACGGCGGATCAGTTCGTCGCCGCGGCGGCCGATCGGCGTGAGTTCGCGGAACTCGTAGAACATCCCGAGCGCCTCGACCGGCGGCAGCTCGTCGCCCTTGGGCCCTAAGAAGATCTGCGTGAACAGATCGGAGGCGAGATCCTGCGCCTGGCGCGAGGCTTCTGCGTTCGGCTGCAGCTTCGTCGCGGTGCGCGCCGCCGTGAGCGCGTCCCGGTAGCGCCCGTTCTCGGCATAGAGCTGCGACAGCATCTGGAGCGTCTTGACCTCGATCGCATCGCCGCGCCAGGTCATCGACAGCGTCTCGAGCTCGCGTAGCGCTTCTTCCTTGCCGATCTCGTCGCGCTTCTGACGTAGCGCGACCTCGAACTGCTTGGCCTCGGCCGCAGCCGGCCGGTCGTTCGAGGCGACCGCGAATTTGTAGTCGTCGAGCGCATCCTTGTCGTGGCCGAGCGCCTCGGCGAGCCGGCCGCGCAGCACGGCGAAGCCGGGCGCAGCCTCGGGCGAGACGCCGACGACCTCGAGCTCGCTGCGGCGCTTGGAGGCGCCGGCATAGTCCTTCACCTCGAGGGAAGCGCGCATCGCGTCCATCGTCACGATGCGCTGGATGTCGAGCGGCAGCGAGGCGATGGCGAACTCGACGTTCTTGAATTTCTCGCGCGCGTCCGCCCATTTGCCCTGGCGCGCATAGGCGAGCGCCTTCCAGAGCTGGGAATCGTGGCTGTTGCCGATCACGGGATTGGCGAGGTCCTTCAAGCCCTGCGCCGGCCGGCCGATCAGGATGTTCGCGATCGCATGCATGATCCGCGCGCCGCTCTCCTCCTTGTTGAGGGGATCGCTCAGCATCACGTCCGTCACGGCCTTGGCTTCGTGATACATGGCGCGCGACATGTAGAACTGCGCGAGGTCGAGCCGCGGCAGCGAACGCAGCGCGGGGTCGACGGCCGAGATCGCTGTCATCAGATCGCTCTGGCGCGTCCAGAAATTCTCCGACTGGCCCTTGCGCCAGCCTTCGGGGCTGAAGACCGGGCGCACCGCGGTCGGGGCGCGCTCGGCCGAGATGTCGACCGGCGACAGCGTCAGCCCGCCCTTCTTGCCGAGAATGACCTTGTCGGCGCCGACTTCGACGCCGACCTCGTCGGAGTTCGGCCGGATCGCGATGCCGTGCGCGGATTCCAGCAGCGAGAGATCGACGAGGTCCTGCCGCTTGATGAAGCCGCGCACCGGCCGCTGCGCGGTGACGACATAGAGCGTGTCGCCGGCATCGGGATCGGTGAGCTTGTGCAGAACGCCCGGATTGGCGAAGGGGATCGCGATGTTGGCGAGCGCAGGATCGGTGATGTTGCGCGACATCATCAGCGGCAGCGGCGTCGCCTGGATCTTGTCGGCGAGCGTCAGCAGCCAGTTGGTCTCCTTGCCGACCTCCTCGCTCGTCAGCGAGTAGACCAGCGGACGGGTGAGGCGGATGCGAACCGCCTGCCCCTTGTCGAGCGGCACGCGACCGACCTCGCCGATCATCGCGCCGCCCTTGGTGCGGATCGCCTCGACATCGATCGGCTTCGGTGTATCGAACACCAGCCAGACCGTGTCGCCGCGGCGGAACGCCGCCGCAGGCGTTGCGACCTGAAGCGGGAACGTCACGCGCAGGCCGTCGCTGTCGCGGCGCGCATCGACGCTGGCAATACCGGACTGCACCGCCGCCGGCGCCGACGCAGGAGCAGTCTTGGAAGCTTCCTTGGCAGCTTCCTTGACCGGCTCTTTCGCAGCTTCCTTCACGGCCTCTTGCGGTGCTTCGGCGGGCGCGGGCCTGGCAGGGGCGGCTTCGGCAACGGGCGGCGCCGGCTTGGAGGCTTCCATGGGCGCTGCTGGCGCCTGCGCAGCCTCAGTCGCGGGCGCCGGCTTCGGCGCTTCGACGGTCGGCATCGCGCCGGGCGCTTCCGGCTTCACCTCTGGCTTCACCTCTATTCTGGCTTCGCGCGCAATCGTCTCGGATGTCGGCGGCGCGATCTCGCGATGCGCGTCCTTCGGACTTTCGGCCGCCGGCTTTTCAGGCGCAGGCGCAGGCCCGTGACCTGCGGGCTTGAGCTGCGCGATCGCTGCCTCGGGCGTCGCCGCCGCCCTGCCCCTGTCCGGCTGGAAGGCGATGTCGACGACGTAGTTCTTCTCGTCGCGGAACGAATGCACGTCGGAATCGCCGATCAGCGCGATCTCGACACTGGTCTGGTCGATGTCGGCCTTCTGCTTGATCGAGGCGACGTTCGGCGGCGCGGCGACGACCGCGTCCGCCAGATCGAAATTGAGGTTGGCGTTGAACGCGAGCGTGAGCTTCTGCTCATTGAGCACGGAGGACACACCGACGCCGTCGGGCATCTCGAACACGAAGCGGACGAAGGTCGGCTGCACCGAGGCGCGCACGCGGATCTGCGGACGCTTCTTGGCCTCGGCTGCGGCGCGCTGCGCGCGCAGCGCGCGCTCGGCGACCCGGGCGCGCTCGGCCAGTTCCTTGACTACTTCCATCGGCAGGCTCGGCGGCGGCCCCTTCCACCCCTCGGGCAAGAGGTCGATGAAGGTGCGCTCGCCGGCATTCATGGTGTTGACGGTGACCCGGCGCGCCAGCGATAGGCGGATGGCGCCGCCATCGGGATCGCGCCGGGCGGAATTGACATAGTCGGGCGCGCCTTCCGGAACGCGGTCGACGGGTACGTCGACGGGCCGGTCGAAACGGATGACGAGAATGGAGCCGGCCGTGGTCACCTCGGAGGGAACGTCCTCGCCGAGCTTGATCACGAGACGGGCAAAACCGCCGCCGGCAGAAAAACTCGCCTCGCCCCTGACGGGATCGGCCGCCCGGGCAGGCCCCGCGAAGCCGATCAGCAGGCAGGCCGCGAGCACGGGCACCTTGCGGACATGACGCGACAATTGCCGCGCCAGGGCGCGGGCTCGCGTCAACAATCCAGCGGCAGCCTCTCGCGCCATTGGCGGCATTTCTTCCGGTCCGACAATCCATGCCGGCAATGGCGCCGGCCGGTGCCGTCGACTGTAGGTCTCGCCAATTAAGGACTTGTTAATGCTATATCTTGATTTGCTCTGGGGGCAGCACGCGGTGCCGGATCGAGCGTGGGCAGGTCCGCCAGCTTTGGATTTGAGAGGCAGGCGGTTAAGGAGTTGTTAACACCTGCACAACAGCGCCGCCGCGATTGGTCAATCGTTCGACGGCACTCCATAGCGGGCAAAGTCCTCGCGGATTCCAGCGTCGATCCGTCTTGCCGCCGAAATATCGCTATCGCCGCCGGCTCTGTCGCCGAGCTTGAGCCTGGCAACCCCGCGGCCGTAGAGCGCGCTCGCAAGCTTGGGCGCGAACCGCAGCGCTGAGTTGTAGTCATCGATAGCCGCGGAGAGTTGCCCCATCTTTAGATTTATCAGAGCTCGCGAATCGTATGTTGCGGCGTTGTTTGCTTCCGATCGAAGCGCCCTGTCGCAGTCGTCCAGCGCAGCCTGCAAAGCGCCGAGGACGGCTCGGGCCCAACAGCGTCCGCTCCACACCGCCTCCAGATTCGGATCGAGGCGAATTGCCTCGTCATAGTCCTGCGCTGCGCGCTCGTACGCATTCCTCTTCAGATGGGCTGCCGCACGGTTGGCAAAAGCAGCCCCATAGTTTGGGTTGAGCTTGAGCGCCTCCTGAAAAGCGCCCAGGGCCAGGTCGTGCGCGCCCTTCCTCAGATAGGCCACGCCGAGGTTGTTGAAGGCTTTCGCATAATTTGGATTGAGTCTGGTCGCTTCGACGAAGTCCTTGATCGCGCGTTCGTAGTCGGTTTTGGCGCTATAGGCATTGCCCCTGTTGTTGTGGGCGATAGCGAAGCCGTTCGCAGTCCCTTCGCCCGCATCGATAAACGCCGTGCAGCCATCGATCCGAGCTTCGGGCGACACGCGATCTGAGCCGTTACACAGTTCAACATTCTTGAGGGAGCTGCCCTTCTCCGGCTTCTGCGCCAAGGCCGACGAGCTGGACAGCACGACGATGAGAATGAGCATCACGGCCTTGATGACACTGGTTCTCGCGGTCATTTTCACAGCAGGCGTCCAACTCCGAGAGCGAACGAAGCGCTAATCCCAGTCTTCTCTGCCCGGCTGCGTTGCAGCCGGCATCACGGCGGCTTCAGGCCAACAAAGTTTTCAGCATCCCCGACAGATGTTGAGCCTGCGGTTGCTGCTTCGATCGGACTCGGGCTGCGCCGACGACGGCGACTTCTTCACGAGCTTACTTTTGCTGCCCTCTTCGATCAGGGTCGAAAACTTGACCGACCCATCATCCGAAATCTCGATATGCGGCGTCGTGCCTCGAATCCCTAGCGTGGCGACCGGAGTCTCGACCTTCATGTCGCCGGTCTTTGCGACACTGCCAGCGACAAAAGTGAACGTCCCCTTGGCGAGATTGAACAGGGTCGCATTGGACTTGCCGTCCGGCTCATACACATAGTGATCCAACACCATGCGGGCGTTGCTCGATAGATTGAACGAGGTGCCGTCGGTAAAGTTGATGCCGACTCGGCCGTCGGCTCCGGTCCGCACCACGTCACCGAGATATACGGGATCACCCGCGTTGGCCCGACCGGGCTCACCCGACACATTCGCCTGAACGATCACTGCGCCCGCATGTTCAATCGTGACCGAGCCTGTGGCCGCCACCACCTTGCCAATGGGTTTGGATGACGAGTCAGCGACGGCGGGCTTGGCGGAATCGATTTGCGCTCGAGCCGCACTCGGCAAGAAACTGGCAAGCGCCAAAACGAAGCTGGTCACCAATGCGGCTGTCGTAGGTCTGCACATGATCCCCCCTTTCTGAGAAGGATCTGTCGCTATCGTTGGCCCATTTTTGAACCGCGAAGCGCAGCTGCAATAAATATAATTGTTGTTTAATTTGCTCGACCGGCCTAATTTATCCTCAACGTTAAGTAAACGCCACATATTAAATACGCCTCGTTTGTCAATTTAATCACATTGGCGGGAGGGGACACGGCGGGAATGGCGGTACGCATCGCTGTACCCCGCGCAATGCGTCTCTCTCTAAAGCAGACTTGATTGTTTCGGCGGGCAAGCCTTCGGGCTGCCAGCGCCCAGGATATTTTGTCCATTGGCGAGGGCGCCCCGAGCAAGACCCTGGCAGCACGCCGAGCCTGAATCGATCACCCAGGCGAGGTCGAACCATGTCAGTTGCGTCCGACATCCAGGTTGGTAACGGGGCCGCCACGTCCCTGCCCGTCCAGATCATCGGCCACATTCATACGATGATCGGTTGCGGTACGCTCACGCGAGCGAGCGGCGTCGCCACACAGGCCGTAGCTGGTGCGCCTGTCTACCGGGCTGACGTGATCGAAACCGATGCCGACGGACAGATCACACTTCGCTTCATCGACGGTACTCTTTTCAACATCTCCGGCGGCACTCGCGTCGCGCTGAACGACTTCGTCTTCGAAGTCGAAGGCATGTCACATACAGCGTTGTTCGACGTGACCCGAGGGAGCTTCAGTTTCGTACTGGGCCGGCTGGCAGAAGCCGGGTCTCTCCGGCTGAATACGCCGATTGCAGGCATTCGCACCCGAGGCCATGCGGGCGGTTTCGGGATGCTGACGCTTGCAGCACTGACTTTCTCGGCTGCGCAAAATGCCGAGGCCGCGGATCCGGATGTCATAGTCCTGGATGACGACTCCATCACCTACAAGGATCTTGCGCACGGCGCATTTGAGCTCGTGACCAAGGAACCGATCCCACGACACATCATCGTCGAAGATCCTGGTGAGACGATCATCCTCAAAAAAGTAGGATCCAGCATCAGTGTCAACCAGGTCACGAACACTGCCGCTCGGATGGACGAGTTGCGTGCCGAGCAACAGGACGTGCTCGCCAATCTAGCACAAGGGCAAGGGCCGCATGGCTCGAGCACGCCCCCCTTCGTCAAATCCCAGCTGCTGCAGCCGATCAACTTCGTTCCGCCTGACGCGCCGGAGCTGCAGACGTTGCCGACTGTGTTGCCATTCGCCATTATCGAGCCTCTGGGACGTCTACCGCCGACGCTCAACACCGGAGCCGGGCCCGCTGAACTCGACACGGTGGTGTTTGACACCTTCACTGCGACGACAGGGACTTTCAGTGCCAGTAGCACCAACGGCAGCGGCCAGCTGATCTTCGGCGTTATCGGGGCGAGCGCCGGCAATACGCTCCTGAATGGAGTGACCTACGATCTGTCGAAGACAAGCCCCTACGGGACACTCTACGTCAACAGCACGAGCGGCGCCTATACGTTCGTGCCTGATGACGCCGCTATCAACGCGCTGAAGGCGCCCACGACCGACGGTTTTGTTATCACGGTCTCCGATGGAGACACCACCGTCAATCAGACCTTCACGATCACCGTCAACGGTGTCAACGACGCCGCAATCATCTCCGGCACCACGACCGGATCGACGATCGAGGCTGGCGGCATCGCCAATGGAACGCCAGGCACGCCAATTGCGACCGGCACCCTCACCGACACCGACGTCGACGATCCGCCTAATACGTTCACGACGGTGAGCTCGCCAACAACGAGCGCCGGTGGCTATGGCACCTTCACGATGACGGCGGCCGGCGTGTGGACCTACACCTTGGACAACGGCAACGCCGCTGTGCAGGCGCTCAATGCCGGCGACACACTCATCGACAGCTTTACGGTGACCACGATCGGAGGCACCGCCCAGGTGGTGACGATCACCATCCACGGAGCCAGTGATGCGGCGGTCATCTCCGGCGCGACGACCGGCGCAGTGATCGAGGCTGGCGGCATCGCCAATGCAAACCCCGGCACGCCCACCGCGACCGGCACGCTCACCGACACCGATGTCGACACGACCGCAAATGCTTTCACGGCGGTCGGCTCGCCAACGGCAAGCGCCGCCGGCTACGGCACCTTCACCATGACGGCAGCGGGCGTGTGGACCTACACGCTCGACAACGCCAACGCCGCAGTGCAGGCGCTCAATGCCGGCCAGACACTGACCGACACGTTCACAGTGACCACGCTCGACGGAACCGCCCAAGTGGTGACGGTCACCATCCATGGCAGCAACGATGCTGCCGTCATTTCCGGGACCACGGCCGGCTCGGTGACCGAGGCCGGAGGCGTTGCCAACGCGACACCAGGCGCACCGAGCGCAACGGGCACGCTGGTTGCCGCCGACGTCGACAATGCGTCCAACACCTTCACAACCGTGAGTTCACCCAAGGCAAGCACGAGTGGCTATGGCACCTTTACAATAACCGCCGCCGGCGTGTGGGCCTACACGCTCGACAACGCCAACGGCGCGGTGCAGGCGCTCAATGTCGGCGGCACGCTCACTGACAGTTTCACTGTCACAACTCTCGACGGCACGCCGCAGGTGGTGACGGTCATCATCAATGGCACCAACGACGCGGCCATCATTTCAGGCACGACAACCGGCTCAGTGATCGAGGCAGGAACTTCCTCGCCCGGCGCTCCCGTCGCGACCGGCACGCTCACCGATACAGACGTCGATAACGCGCCGAACACTTTCACCGCGGTCTCTTCGCCTGTTGCGAGCGACGACGGATACGGCACCTTCACCATGACGGCAGCCGGCGTATGGACTTACACGCTCGACAACAACAATAGCGTGGTTCAGGCGCTCGATGTCGGCGACACGTTGACCGACACTTTCACGGTAACTTCCATCGATGGCACCACCCAGGCGGTGACCATCGCCATCCATGGCGCCAGTGACGCAGACCCCAACGATTTTGATAATCTGGCGACCGGATCCGTCGTGATCTCCGATCCCCCCAACGTGTATGGAACGCCGGGGAGCGAAACCATCGCGGGCGGCGGCGACACAGGTCAGATCATCTATGCGGGAGCCAGCAGTGATACCGTCAATGGCACCGGCAAAGCGGACGTTCTCTACGGCGGCTCCGGCAATGACACGATCAAAGGCAACGACGGCGATGACGTCATCTACGGGGGCTCGGGCAACGATACGATCAACGGCAACAACGGCAGCGACACCATAATCGGTGGATTTGGTGCGGACCAACTCACCGGCAGCAATGGCAACGACCGCTTCACTTATTTGTTCGTAGCCGATTCCAACGCAAGCCAGTTCGACACGATCACCGACTTCGCCTCGGGGGCCGACAAGATCGACTTGACCGCTCTTGGCGCGCTTGGGTTCGTCATCTTGGCCTTGAGCTCAACCAACACGGCCGTGCCGGCACATACCATCGCCTGGCTCTATGACAGCGCGGCGAATGAAACCATCGTGTACGTCAATGCAACGGACCAGACCTTGCACATCGGCGATTCCGGTCTGCTCGAAGTCCATTTGCAGGGGATTGCAACCATCGACGCGTCGGACTTCATCCTGGCGCCGGCTGCGGCGCCTGTGATGGCGGCTGCCAGCGAACTGCTCGACCTCACCGCAACCGCGCAGAGTGATGCGACCGCCGTGACGACGACCGCCTCCGAGGTCTCCTCCGATTCCGGGAGCGGCGACGGCACGATCTCCGCCGATGGGAGTTCCACAATCCAGTCAAGCGAGGCGACCTCCAGCCTGAATTGGAGCTGGGACCAGACCGAAGGGACCGAATATTCCAGCCTCTCCAGTTCAGCCGACGAGCAAACATACGCGATCGAAACTGCGGTAGCTCCCTCAGCCAGCGGACCGTCTACCATCTCGCAGCACATGGCCGCACCGACGGAGGTCAGCTTTGTCTTCAGCCACTTGGCGGCACCCGACACGACGGCCGGCAAAGATGGCGCGATTTCCGGAAGCGGCCAGATGCCTGACATCGCCATCGCCGCGCTGAATTTTGCCCACAACGCCGCCGAACTGCACGCCGGGCACGGGCTTGCGCTGGGGAGCAGCGATGCTGGGAATCATGGCGTCTCGCCCCCCGGAAACGCCGCCCAGGCGGCTGGTCATCCCAGCGATGACACGGCAAAGACGACGCTCAACCCCGGGCTTCTGAAGTCATCGACGGCTGGTGCCAACCATTCGCCCTCAAGCGAGGCGGCCGAGCAGCACGACCCGCCCCATGGAGCGTCCGGGCTAAAGCCCGCCAATCCGCAGCAGCTCGGCGACTCGTTCCAGTTCAAGGATGACGCTTCGCAGGGTTCACAGCACAGCGCGGGGCTGGATCATCTCTCAGACCTCGCCGGTCATCACGACCACGCTGGGACATTCCACGGGTCCGAGCCGGCATCCGTGCCTGAAACATCCCCACCTGATGTTGATCCAGCTTACGGTGCAGGTACAGTTCAGGGCCATGTGCTACACGATCTGATCGTGTGACGCCCGCAAGCCGGTGGCGTCTTCAGTGTCGATTGCTTCAGTGTCGATTGCCGGCTCCATCCAGCGCGGAGGAGCTCTCTTGACCGAGAGAAGATTCATCATCGTTGCTGTCGTCGCCCTCGGGCGGCGCTGCATGCTGATGGCTTAGCGCGGATGTCCAGGCGGACGTCATCGCCGCTAGGAGGAGCCGGCTGACGGCCTCGATTACGCGCTCTGCTGCGGACGAGCAGTTCATGGCCTCCTCCTCCTGCGCTGCTGATTGCGAATGGCCGAAGCCTACGACGGCGCCTTGAGCGCCACTGTCCGCCACTTCACACCTGCGCGCGTCAAGTCACCGCAGTCTCAGAAGATGCCGCCTGCCGCAGCTGCACCCGCAACGGGAGCTTGATGTGCTGCCTTGATGAGTTGCTGAGCATGCGCACTCACAACCTTCGAGGCGTTGCGCTTCGCACGCGACTCTGAATCAGATGTGATCTCGGCGATACGAATCGATTGGTTAGCTTTGGGGGTAATCAATGAGCGGAGAAGCCGGTTGCATTGTGTGTAGCAGGGCAAGAGCGGTCGTAGCGATCGTTCCGATCGCCAGAGGATATGCCCTGAAAGTATATGAATGCTCCTGTTGCCATAGCACGCTGCAGCTCGTGACTCGCGTCACAAAGGCCGCGCTGATCAAGCAGCAGCTCAAAACTCTTCCTCGCGTTGAGAAGCAGTTGCGCCCGCCTGTTCGCAGGGCGCAACAGGCGTTCGCGAACTAGACACGCAAGGCGTCTCAATTCGGCTTTTGCGTCGGCTTGCCGTCGATCTTGGGCAGATCGCCGGCCAAGGCGGACTGATCCCCGCCGCCATTGGCCCGGCGGGCCATCTCGACCGTGAGCCGCTCGGCGGCCTCGGGCGACATCAGCCCGAGGATGTCCGCCATCTTCCGCGGCGCGATGGCCGAGGCGATCTCGATCAGCACGCCCATCTCGAGCCGGTCGAATACCCGTGCGGCATCCTTCGGCTTCATGCCCTCATACATGATGACGAGGCCCTTCATGCGCTGGGCTTCGGCCGCCTTCTGCTCGGCCTGGGTCGCGGAGATGCGGGTTTCCACCGCCTTCATCTCCTCGACCTTGTTCTCGATGCGCTTCTCGGCCGATTTCAGCAGGCTCTCGCGGATGTCGATCTCGCGCTGGCGGGCCTCGATCTCCTGGCGGCGTGCCTGCAACCGCTCGAGGATCGCGCGCTCGGAGGCCGAGACCTGCGGCTGGGCCTCGTCCATCTTGACCACGGTGCCTTCGGGCTTGGTCTCGGGAGCAGCCGGTTTCGGCGCCTCCTTCGGCGCGCCATGGGTCGATCCGGTGATGTCGGGGTCCTCGCGACCGGTCGGGAAGTTCAGATTCTCCTGCGCCCAGGATTTCTTGGCCTGGTTCGGCTTGTAGTCGAACACGTAGCCGCCATTGATCACGAGGCCCGCCACCTTCAGCGTGGCGAGACCTGCGACGGCAACCAGGACGACCGGGATGACGCGGATGTTACGAAAGGACTTCATACCCTGACTTCATGCGGCAAGGCCGTTGGATCGTCGGCGCTCGGAGAAAGCTTCGGCCGCCGCCGCCACCGCCTTCGCCGACGAAGGCTTGGCCGCGGGCGCAGCAACCATTTCCGGATTGGTCACGGGGCGCGCGGCGATCGCGATCTTGGACAGGCGCCGCACCACGTTGTCGGCTTCGCCGAGCTGCTTGTAGAGCTGGTCGGACATCTGGGTCGCCGCCGCAAGCTGGCTGCCGAGGTTCTCGTTGACGTCGCGCACGGCGAGCTTCAGCCCGCCGATCGCGCGCTCGGCGATCTCGGTCGCGGTGATCAGCTCGCCGATCACCGCCTTCAGCGAATGCTCGTCCGCCTTCAACCGCGTCAGGCGCTTGTTGAGCATGACGCAGTAGACGATCGTCAGCATCAGCAAGATAGCCACCAACGACTCGATCGCCATTCCCAGGGAGTGGTTCATGGGGCCTCCATCATCTTGTTCTGCTCGTCCACCTTCTCGAACATCGCAAGTGTCGTACTTGGCTTGCGCAGGGGTTTCGTCACGCGGATCGCGACGCGGTCGCCGACCCGACCCATCCGTCCTTCGGTCAGCGTGACGCTGCCGCAGCGCACCGACACGTTGGCATCCGCGCGCATCTCGAGCGGCAGCGTGTCGCCGACCTTGAGCCGCATCAGCTGCTTGAGCGGAATGTCGGCCTCGTAGAGCACGGCATCGACGGCGATCTCGGCCTGCACGATCTCGGTGGCGAAATGCCCCTCCCAGACCGGGTCGCGGCCGAACTTTTCGCCCATGAACATCTGGAGCAGGACGCCCCGGATCGGCTCGATGGTCGCATAAGGCAGCAGCAGCTCGATGTTGCCGCCGCGATCCTCCATGTCGATGCGCAGGCGCACCAGGATCGCGGCGTTGGCGGGACGACTGATCGCGGCGAAACGCGGATTGGTCTCGAGCCGGTCGATCGTGAAGGTCACCGGGGACAGCGGCCGGAACGCCTGCTCGGCGTCGGCCAGCACCACCTCGACCAGCCGCTTGACCAGTTCGGTCTCGATCGTGGTGTAGGGCCGCCCCTCGATGCGGAGCTGGCTGGTGCCGCGGCGACCGCCGAGCAGCACGTCGATCATCGAGTAGATCAGGTTGGAATCGACCGTTGCCATGCCGAAGTTTTCCCACTCCTCGGCCTTGAACACCGAGAGCACGGCCGGCAGCGGGATCGAGTTCATGTAGTCGCCGAAGCGCACCGAGGTGATGCGGTCGAGCGAGACTTCGACGTTGTCGGAGGTGAAATTGCGCAAGCTCGTCGTCAACAGCCGCACCAGGCGGTCGAAGACGATTTCGAGCATCGGCAGACGCTCGTAGGAGACCATCGCCGAATCGATGATCGCGCGAATGCCGGAATGGTCGTCGAGCGTGACGTCGCCGACGGTGAAGCCGAGGAGATTGTCGATCTCCTCCTGCGATAGCACCCGCTCGCCGGAGTTCTTGCCGGTGCCGAGGTCGCGGCTGCCGTCCTCGACCATGGCCGCCCATTGCAGGGCCATGGTCTCGGATAATTCGTTCTCGGCGGCAGCCTTCGCGGCCTCCGCAGGATCCTCGGAGTCGAGCGAGGCCTCCCATTGGGCGGCAATCGCATCCTGGTCCATCTGCTCGTTGCCGGCCATGGTGCTAGCTCATTACCCTCACTGCACCACGACTTCCTTGAACAGCACCGCGCTGACCTGGATCGGGGCAACCGCCGCGTTGACGCGCTTGGTCAGCTCCTCCTTGAGACGGAAGATGCCGGCGGAACCGTTGAGGTCAGAGGGGCGCAGTTCCCGCACATAGGTCTGGAAGATGTCGGTGACGCGCGGCATGGTCGGCTTGATCGCCTCGATCTGCTTCTCTTCCTTCAACTCCAGCACGATCTTCAGCCGCAGATATTGCACCCGCTCGCCGGGCGCGCCGGCGAGGTTGACCATCATATCGGGGACGTCGACGAAAGCCGGCGGCTTTGGCGGCGGCGCCGCCTCGGCATGGTGCTCGTCATCGCCGTGACGGACGAAGAAGAACCAGGTCGCAGCACCGCCGCCGAGGACGGCGAGCAGGCCGATGGCCATGATGATGAGCTTGAGCTTGTTCTTCGGCGGAGCGGCTTCCGCGCCCTCGGCGGCTGCACCGCCTTCCGCTTCGTTCTCTGCCATGGTCGCCGCGCCCGGATCTCTCAAAGGGGTCGATAGAGCGAAGCCTCAGACAGTGACGCGATACAAATGCCCCCGGCGCAATGCGCTCCTCTTCATGGCAAACGCTACGGTAATAATGGTTAACGGAATCTTTCGATTGGGCCTTCGCTAGGAAAAATCTGCCGGGCAAACATGGCTAACAGAACCTTTCTGCCGCCCTCCCGCGCCCCTCTAAACCAATCAACGGATTGAAATTACACAATTTTTCGAGTTGGCACGGCTTTCGCTGAGAAAGGGCCGAGACCTGACGGTTTGGGAGAACCAGACGGTCTCGTTCACGGGGTCCGCCAAGGCGCTTGGGAGAGCGAGGTGGCAGATCTCACTCAGGGGAGATTTCCGATGCAGAACGCGCTTCTGATCGGCTTGTCACGGCAGATGACGTTGGAACGGCAGATGGATGTCATCGCCAACAACGTCGCCAATGCCAATACCAACGGCTTCAAGGCCGACCATTCGTTGTTCGAGGAGTTCCTCAACTCGAACGCGCGTGAGGACAATTTCATCGGCTCCGACCGCCGGGTCTCCTATGTGCAGGACCGCGGCACCTTCCGCGACGTCGGCCAGGGGCCGATGGAGCCGACCAACAACCCACTCGACATGGCGATCGACGGCAACGCCTATTTCGCGGTGCAGGCCAATGGCGGCGAGCGTTACACCCGCGACGGCAAATTCTCGCTCAACAGCACCGGCCAGCTCGTCACCTCCGACGGCAACCTCGTGCTCGGCACCAGCGGCCCGATCACCTTCCAGCCAACCGACCACGACATCAACGTCGCACCCGACGGCACCATCACGGTGCTCGAGGGCACGGCGAAGACCGACTCGATCCGCGGCAAGATCCGCATGGCCGCGTTCGACGATCCGACCAAGCTGACCAAGCTCGGCGCCAACCTCTATGACGTGGGCTCCGCCGTCCCGCAGGCCGACACCAAGTCCAGCGTGCGCCAGGGCTACGTCGAGAAATCGAACGTCAATGCGGTCGGCGAGATGAGCCGCATGGTCGAAATCATGCGCAGCTACACCGCCATCGCCAACCTGCTCCAGCAGCAGAGCGACCTCCACAAATCGGCGATCGAGAAGCTCGCCGACGTTCCGGCCTGATTGAGGGAGAACTGACATGCAGGCGCTTCACACCGCAGCGACCGGAATGGCGGCACAGGAACTCAACGTTCAGGTGATCTCCAACAACATCGCCAACCTGCGCACCACCGGCTTCAAGAAGCAGACCGCGGCGTTCCAGGACCTGATCTACGAGCACGTCCGCCGCGTCGGCGCACAGTCGTCCGACCAGGGCACCATCCTGCCGGTGGGCGTCGACATCGGCGGCGGCGTCAAGACCGTCGGCACGCCGCGCAGCATGACGCAGGGCACGCTGTCGCAGACCGGCAACGATCTCGACCTCGCGGTCTCGGGCGAAGGCTTCTTCAAGATCCTGATGCCCGACGGCACCTACCAGTACACCCGCGACGGCACCTTCCAGATGGACAATCAGGGCCGCATCGTCACCGCGCAGGGCAATCCGGTGCAGCCGACGATCACGATCCCGAACAACGCCTCGGGCCTGACCGTCAACGTCCAGGGCCAGGTCTCGGTGACGCTGCCGGGCTCGTCGACCTCGACCATCCTCGGCCAGATCGGCCTGACCCGCTTCATCAACAAGGCGGGCCTCCAGCCCGTCGGCAGCAATCAGTTCACCGAGACGCCCTCCTCCGGCCCGCCCCAGGACGGCACCGCGACGGCCGAAGGTTACGGCAACATCACGCAAGGAAGCCTCGAGCAGGCCAATGTCGACGTCGTCTCGGAGATGAGCGACCTGATCGCGGCCCAGCGCGCCTACGAGATGAACGCCAAGGTGATCAGCGCCGCCGACCAGATGATGCAATCGACCACGGCGCTGTTCCGCTGAGGTGATGACGATGATCCGGACCACCCTCGCCACGATCTCCGCTCTTCTCGCGCTGGCGCTGCCGGCAGCGGCAGCCGACGATTTCATCGCAGCGCCGACGCTGCGCGCGAGCGTCAGCGTGACCTCGGACGTGGTGCGGGTCGGCGATCTCATCGACAACGCAGGGTCGGCCGCGCTGATCCCGGTCTACCGCTCGCCCGATCTCGGCACCACCGGCACGCTGACGGTCGCGCAAGTGCTGTCGGTGCTCCGCGCCAAACAGGTGATCGGCGTGATGACCGGCGACATCAAGGAGGTCCAGGTCACCCGCCTCGCCCGCACGCTCGCCAGCAAGGACCTCGAAGCCGCGGTCGCCTCGACGCTCGAGCGCCGCTTCGGCCTTGGCGACGCCGCCAACATCACGGTCACGTTCGACCGCGGCATCTCCGACATGCGGCTGGACGCCTCCAACACTGGTGCGCTCCAACCGGTCTCAACCCGCTACGACGCCCGCAGCGGCCGTTTCGACGTCGCCTTCGAGATCAACAACGACAACAATCCGGCGCCGACCAAGCTCCGCTTCACCGGCACCGCGATCGAGACGGTGGAAGTGGCCGTGCTGACGCGCGACATCGACCGCACCGAGCTCCTGAAATCCTCCGACGTCTCGCTGGAGCGGCGGCCGAAGGCCGAGGTCACCGGCGAGCCCGCTTTGCGCGATCGTACCGTCGGCATGCAGCTGCGCCGGCCGATGCGCGCGGGCATGCCGATCCGTGTCGCCGACATCGTCAAGCCTGACTTCGTGGTGCGCGATCAGACCGTCACCATCATCTACCAGGTGCCCGGCCTCTATCTCACCACGCGCGGCAAGGCGATCGAGAGCGGCGCCGAGGGCGACACCGTCAGCGTGCTCAATCCGCAATCCAAGCGCACGCTGACCGGCGTCGTCACCGGCCGCGGCCAGGTCACGGTCCAGGGCGCAAGCCAGTCCGCACCGATGGCGCCCGCGGTCGAGCAGACCTCGTCGATCAAGCGTGACGATGTGTCGGCGGCCGCAGCCCTCGCCCAAAGCCTGGTCCAGGCGCCCGTGTCTACGGCCCAAATCGCACAAGCCCAAATTCCGCAAGTTCGCGTCTCGCAAGCTCCAGCCAAGTCAGAGTAAGTCATGTCTCCGTTCAGTTCGGCTTCCCGTCTTCGTCGCATCGCGATCTCTGCCCTGCTGCTGGCGACTTGCGCGCTGGCAACCGGCTGCTCCTCGATCGACCGCCTGTCGCAGATCGGCGAGCAACCGAAATTGTCGGCGATCGACAATCCGACGACGCAGCCCGGCTACAAGCCGGTGCAGATGCCGATGCCGAAGCCGGAAGTCGCCTCCTACAATCCGAACTCGCTGTGGCGTAACGGCAGCCGCGCCTTCTTCAAGGACCAGCGCGCCCGCCAGGTCGGCGACCTCCTGACCGTGACCGTGAACATCACGGACAAGGCCAACCTCTCCAACGAGACCCAGCGCAGCCGGACCAGCAAGGAAGACTCAGGGATTACGGACTTCATCGGCAGCCAGACAGTCACGCAGCCGCTCAAGGTTCTCCCCGGACGTCTCCTCACTACTGACTCGACGTCCTCAGCCGACGGCAAGGGCTCGGTCAACCGCCAGGAAGCGTTACAGACCAACGTCGCCGCGGTTGTAACGCAGGTGCTGCCGAACGGCAACCTCGTGGTCGAGGGTAAGCAGGAGATCCGTGTCAACTACGAGATCCGCGAGCTCGTGGTCGCCGGCATCGTCCGCCCCGAAGACATCCAGAGCGACAACACCATCGATTCAAGCAAGATCGCGCAGGCCCGCATCGCCTATGGCGGCCGCGGCCAGATCATGGACGTGCAACAGCCGCGCTACGGCCAGCAGGTCATGGACGTGCTGCTGCCCTTCTAAGCCTCTTTAAGAGCTCCCACATCGTGTTCGCGAACCTAGGCGCGAACGACGATGTACGACGCGGCCCTCGCTAGCTCCCCTGGCGAGGGCCGCATGTATTTGCGAAAGGCGGCTGCGAGCTCATGGCTTTACGGCCAGTTGGTGCACTCAAGCTCGGCCTCAGCCTCGGTCATTGCGAAGCAATCGAGACTGTCGCCGCGGAAAGACTCTCAGTTGCTCAATAGCTTGCCGCGACGAGCCGCGCCGCGGCTTCTGACGCACGACCAAATCGACCTTGTAGTCCAGCCGATCCAGGCAGCGCACCAGACGTTCGATCGAGAACTTGCCGACACGCCCGGTGACAAGGCTGGAAACGTCGGGCTGCTTCAGACCCAACAAAGTTGCGGCCTTTGCCTGAGTGAATTTCCGACGCTTGAGGATATCGCGAATTTCACGAACGAGCTTGGCCTTGAGCAGTTCCTCCTCGGGATTGGCAAAGCCGAGATCAGCAAACACATTATCGCTGCCGACCGTGATGTTCTTGTCATCGCTCATTTGCGGACTTCCTTGACGTAATTCTCATGGTAGTGAGCCTCGGCGAGCTTCAAACGCGCCCTGATGAGGTCGATGATGCTTGGGCGTTTCGCTTCCCCTCTTCGACTTCTTCTGAAAAGCATGAAGAACATAGATCCTGCCGGCAAAGCGAACCGTGTAGACCGCCCTGAAGGTGTCGCCGTCGAAGTCATCGACCACTTCAAGCACGCTCCTCCCACCAAATCCTTTCAACGCCTTGACGCGCGGATGCTCCGAACCGTTCTGCGCATCGTCGATCGCAAATCCCATGACGCGGCGAACCTCGTCCGGAAATGCCCGCAGATCGTGCAGGGAAGAGCCAATCCAAATTGTCGGCTTACGGCCGGTCATTTCCCGCTCCGTGACTTATAGCAGTTTTGCTATCAAAGCTCAAATCGCCCCTCCGCAATTTCGGATTTTTAAAAATTCCTGTTGACTCGCTCCTGCCACTCCATTCCACAAGAGGGGCGTATCGCGATCGTCACGGAACGCGGGATGGAATGCGGTGGCCGCGACGGCGTCGGCGCGCAATGTTGGTTGCAGGGCGGGAATTCCGTGAGCAGCCGCGTGCGCGATACGACACGACGCTGACAGCGTTTTCGCGCAGGTCTCGATGGTGAGCGCAACGCCAGCCATCGAGGGTCCGGCGAGGATGTGCGCGGACGGAGAAGTCGTGTGGTCCTGACGCCCGGGGTCTGTGCGTCAAGCCGTGCGGTGATGCGAACTGCCCGACCGGGCGCGCGCATCAGCCATCCGCAAGGCGACGGGGGCAATAGTGCATCGCTCCCCGAGGAGAGCACGAAGGACACCGTTAAAACCATTCGCGCAGGGAAGGCCGGGATGTCCCGGCGTCACCTGTGATCCACCCGTGCGCGTATCCTTCGCACACGGGATTGCGGGTGCCAGCCGGCGCCCGGCCTTCCCTGCGCCTTCTTCAGGAGGGCGAGACGATTGCAAGACTCGGGCGGAAGATGCCGCGAGGATGAGAAGGCGCGTCCGTGATTGTGGTCTCAATGGAATGAACGAAGTCGTGCTCCCATACTCCGTCATTGCGAGCGAAGCGAAGCA
This sequence comes from Bradyrhizobium sp. Rc2d, assembly GCF_900099855.1. Classification (NCBI taxonomy): domain Bacteria; kingdom Pseudomonadati; phylum Pseudomonadota; class Alphaproteobacteria; order Hyphomicrobiales; family Nitrobacteraceae; genus Bradyrhizobium; species Bradyrhizobium sp. Rc2d. The sequence goes on from NZ_FNCU01000064.1 coordinate 32,394, forward strand.
ATCCAGACTGCCTCCGCGGAAAGACTCTGGATTGCTTCGTCGCAAGAGCTCCTCGCAAGACGAGCTTGGCCGAGCGCAGTCAGCCCTCTCAACTGTCATCGCCCGCGAAGGCGGGCGATCCAGTATTCCGAGACATCAGTGATGAACCGAAAGGCCTTGGCCTACGGGATTCCCGCCTTCGCGGGGAACGACCGCGGAGGGTACCGCAACGCCTCACGTAAACTCCGCCTCCACCGTTCCGAGCCCGTCCAGCTCCATCCGCACCTTGTCGCCGGCCTTCAGCCAGAGCGTCTTCACCAGGCTGCCGGTGAGCACGAGTTGCCCCGCGTGCAGGCTCTTGCCTTCGGCGGCGAGGTGGTTGGCGAGCCAGGCGAGCGCGTTGTGGGGGTGACCGAGCACGTCGGCGCCGGTGCCTTGGCTCACCTCCTCGTCGTTGACGATGGCGCGGCCTTTCACCGCCATCAGATCCGGCACGGACGAGCGCGGAACCAGGGGTCCCAGCACGCAACCGGCGGCGAAGAAATCGTCTGCGATCAGGGTCGGCGCGCCCGTCGTCTCCCACTTCACGTAGCGATCGTCGACGATCTCGATCGCGGGATGGTAGGCTTCGACGGCCTCGCCGACCCATTCGGCCGTGAACGGCGCCTCGCCGGCGGCAAGGTCGCGCTTCAGCCGGACCGCGATCTCGCATTCGACGCCGACGCGGACATAGTTGGAAGCGGCGAGCTTCGCGCCGCTCTCGTGGACGCCGTTCTGGAACACGCCGCCGCCGCAGGGATGCGGGATTCCGATGTAGTCCTGCATCACCTGGCTGGTGCAACCGATCTTGTAGCCGACGAGCGGCCCGACATGGGGCAGCAGGAGATCGTGCAGGGCGCGCTGGACCTGATAGCCCTCGGCTTCATCGACCGGGGGACGCTTCAGCGGCGCGAGCGGCGCGTGGTTGCGGCGCGCCAGCGCGATCGCCTTTGCGGCTTCGAGAATCCTGTCCATCGGCGCCGCCTCCCACGCTACGCATTCGAGGGCGACACTTCAGCATCCCCGCTCCGGCCTGACAAGCGCGGGTGGCGGGCAGACTACGGCCCCTCGCCCGCGTTTAAAGAAATATTGAATTGGTCTTGGGCCTTATGGGGCGCGCGCCATGCGGTCCCGCGACCGGCGCTCGAAGCGTGATTACAGCGATGCTTGATGCTGCTGGATCAACGCCTCAACATCCGAGTCGATCTCGTTGATGCGACTCGCAAAACCTCCCGCACCTGAGGTGAAGGCTGTTTCTCATCCGAACTTCACGTGAGCCCGGAGGAATCGAGTCTAGAGCGTTGATCGCGATTCACTTTTCGCGATTGCGCCCGCGCATTGAAGCGCGCGGCTTTCATGCGACAGGCAAAACGCCGACCCCGACGCCCAAAGGCGCCTTGCCTCCAAAAACAAAGAGCCGCAACTCTGCGGCTCGGGCTCTATTCGTCGCGATAGACCTTCTCGCGCTTCTCGTGGCGCTCCTGCGCTTCCACCGAGAGCGTCGCGATGGGCCGGGCCTCGAGCCGCTTCAACGAGATCGGCTCGCCGGTTTCCTCGCAATAGCCATAGGTGTTGTCCTCGATTCGCTGAAGCGCGGCGTCGATCTTGGCGATCAACTTGCGCTGGCGGTCGCGGGCGCGGAGTTCGATGGCACGGTCGGTTTCGGACGAAGCCCGATCGGCGAGATCGGGGTGGTTCACGTTCTCCTCCTGCAGGGCTTGCAGGGTGAGCTTGGACTCTTTGAGGATCTCATCCTTCCAGGCAAGGAGCTTCAGACGGAAGTACTCCTTCTGCCGGTCGTTCATGAAAGGCTCTTTGTCGGTCGGTCGGTAGTTTTTCAACTTTTCCAAGGGCGGCCTATCTGTCTAAGCAACGACTCGCAAACGGAACGAGGTCCGTTGAGCGGGGCCTTATATAGCGGCCTCCTATGACAGACAATATTTCCCTGATCGCTCGGGGGCCACTCCCAAGTCCTTGCACAAGAACGTTTATCCGCAAAGACCCGGGGATGGCTGCCGGCTCAGTAACCGACCGTGAAACGCTGCCTCAGATGGGCCGGCCGCTCGATCTCGTCGGCGAGCGCAATGGCGTAGTCGGCGAAGGTGATCCAGCTCTTGCCGTTCGCATCTGCGAGAAGCTGGTCGGTCCCGATCCGGAACTTGCCCGTCCGCTCGCCCTCGACGAACAGCGCCGACGGGGAAATGAAGGTCCAGTTCAGGTCCTTTTCCTGTCGCAACAGGTCCAGGAAGGCGGAACCCTTCTCGGCCTCGGCCTTGTACTGGGCGGGAAATCCGGGAGTCGTCACCAGCTTCACGCCCGGTGCGACCTCGAGGCTGCCAGCGCCACCGACGACGAGGTAACGGCTCACCTTGGAGTCTTTCGCCGCGCCGATCAGCTTGAGCGGATCGCTGGCCAGGAAGTGCACGGAACTCACGGCGACGTCGTGCCCGGCCCACAGCTTGGCGAGGCCCGCCTGATCGAGCACGTCGCCCTTGGTGGGCGTGACGTTCGGCAGGGCCGCGATCTTTTCCGGGTTGCGGGCAATGGCGGTGACGCTATGGCCGCGACGGGATAGTTCCTTGGTGATTTCCGACCCGGCCCGGCCCGAGGCGCCGGCGACTGCAATTTTCATGGAAGGCTCCTTTGCTTCTATAGTAACTAACGGTTACTAGATATCGCAAAGAATGCTGGTGTTAAGAGAGCACTTTGTGCTTACCTGATAACGCTGGAGTAACCGACATGCCTATTCGCAAATGACCAGAACGGAATCCGAGGACCGACGATGAAACCCGACGTCTATGCAGCGAACTGTCCGACGCGCCAGATCCTCGATCGCGTCGGCGACAAATGGGCGGTGCTGATTCTCTTGCTGCTGCGCGAGGAGCCGATGCGCTTCAATCAATTGCGCCGCACGATCGAGGGCATTTCACAGAAGATGCTGAGTCAGGTTCTCAAATCGCTCGAACGCGACGGCCTGATCAGGCGCCGCGCCATCGCGACCGTGCCTGTCACGGTGGAATATTCGATCACGCAGCTCGGGCTGACTCTGGCGGCGGCGGTCGATCCCCTGCGCGATTGGGCCGAGCAGAATTTGAAGGACGTGCTCGCCGCCCAGCGCCGCTACGACGCACAGCAGAAGGAGGAAGCGGCGTAGGAGCTCTCGCAGGAGCGCATTCCGCGCCCCCAAAACTCCGCTGTCATGCCCCGCTTGACCGAGGCATCCAGTACGCCACGGCCTCTCGATTCAACAAGGACTGTCTCTGGAATACTGGATCGCCCGCCTTCGCGGGCGATGACAGCGCGCGATGCCTGACTACCCCTGCCCGGCCTTGGCGAGCTCCACCTCGACGCGCAACTCGATCTCTGAGAGCACGGAATCAAGTCCGGGATCGCCCGACGACGATTTGAGGTTCGCCGCAGCGTCGCGCAGCCGCATCACGGTCGACGCGTCGAGATTGCCGGACAGGAGCCCCATCTTGAGATCGTCGAGCACGTCGAGCGCGGTCCTGCCGCGGGCGACCGAGCGCTTGCGGCGCGCGACCGGATCCTCCTCGACGCCTTGCAGTGCAAGCAGCGCATCGATGTTGGCGGCGGCTTTCGGCGCGGCAGCACTCCGCGTCTCCTGCGCCGACGAGGTGTCGGGCAGGACGAAGGTGCCGGAGCCCGTCCGCCTGGCCTGGCTGGCCGGCGCTCCAAGCGTGGTGCCGTTCGGTCCGTAGATGCGCATCGCAGCAATCCGGGTGATCGATGCCTCACCTTCGCCGTTTTATGGTTAACGGCGCGTAAACGGCTCGGCAAAATCTGCCGACAGGCGGCAGTTTCGCTCCTCAGGGCGAACGTCGGCTGACACCGATCGAAACAGATTTATTCAACCTATTCAGCCACCTACCCTCGCTGCTCCGGGTTGGCACGGCACTCGCAAGGAAAGCGCCGGACCAGCTCGTCATGGGAGTGTCGCAGCCGGTCCTTCGATTTGAGGAGCCTTTTTTAGGAGCCTTGGGGAGCAGAGGATGCCAGGCGTTCGTTGGGTGAGGATTGTTGGGGTGGCCTGTGCCGCGCTGTCAGCGCTGGCGCTCTCGGTCACGCCTGCAAGCGCGACATCGCGCATCAAGGACCTCGCCAACATCGAGGGCGTGCGGCAGAACCAGCTCATCGGCTACGGCCTCGTCGTCGGCCTCAACGGCACCGGCGACACGCTCAACAACATCCCGTTCACCAAGCAGTCGCTGCAAGCGATGCTCGAGCGCATGGGCGTCAACATCCGCGGCGCTACCATCCGCACCGGCAACGTCGCCGCCGTGATGGTGACGGGCAATCTGCCGGCGTTTGCCACACAGGGTACGCGCATGGACGTCACCGTCTCAGCGCTCGGCGATGCCAAGAACCTGCAGGGCGGGACCCTGCTCGTGACGCCCCTGTTAGGTGCCGACGGCAACGTCTATGCAGTCGCACAAGGCTCGCTCGCGATCTCCGGCTTCCAGGCCGAGGGCGAAGCGGCAAAAATCGTGCGCGGCGTGCCGACCGTGGGGCGCATTGCCAACGGCGCCATCATCGAGCGCGAGATCGAGTTCGCGCTCAATCGCCTGCCAAACGTGCGCCTGGCGCTGCGCAATGCCGACTTCACCACCGCCAAGCGCATTGCGGCCGCCGTTAACGACTATCTCGGCGTCAAGACCGCCGAGCCGATCGACCCCTCGACGGTGCAGCTGTCGATCCCGCCGGAGTTCAAGGGCAACGTCGTCGCCTTTCTCACCGAGATCGAGCAGCTCCAGGTCGATCCCGATCTCGCCGCCAAGATCATCATCGACGAGCGGAGCGGCATCATCGTGATGGGCCGTGACGTCCGCGTCGCCACCGTCGCGGTCGCGCAAGGCAACCTCACCGTCACGATCTCCGAGAGCCCGCAGGTGAGCCAGCCCAACCCGTTGTCGCGGGGACGGACCGTGGTCGCGCCACGCAGCGCCGTCACTGTCACCGAGGACGGCAAGAAGCTGGCCGTGGTTAAGGACGGCGTGTCGCTCCAGCAGCTCGTCGACGGCCTCAACGGCCTCGGCATCGGTCCCCGCGACATGATCAGCATCCTCCAGGCGATCAAGGCCGCCGGTGCGATCGAAGCCGACATCGAGGTGATGTGATGCAGACCGGTACGATCAACACCCCGCGCGTCGCCACCTCTTCGGCCTTCTCGGTCGAGAGCCGCAACGGCCGGCCGGACTTCGAGCTCGCGAGCGCCCTGCAAAAGGTCTCGCCGCAACAGCAGGCCAAGGCGCAGAAGACCGCCACCGATTTCGAGGCGATGTTCCTCAACAGCATGTTCTCGCAGATGACCTCCGGCCTGAAGGGCGAAGGCCCGTTCGGCGACACGCCCGGCACCGGGGTGTGGCGCTCGATGCTGACGGAGCAATATTCCAAGAACTTCGCCAAGGCCGGCGGCGTCGGCATCGCCAACGAAGTCTACCGCACCCTGATCATGCAGCAGGCGAAAACGATCCGCACGGCATAAGGTCAAACGAGATGAACCATTTCAACGCCTCACGTCAGCCGATGCAAGCGCAGCGTCCGAATATTGCGCCCGGCAGCGCCGAGGCCCGCAAGCTCGCGGAGAACCTGATGGATGCGATGAGCGCCCTGCTCGGACTGATCGAGCGCGAGACCGAGCTCGTGCGCGCCGGCAAGGTCCACGAGGCGATGACGCTCGAGGGCAAGAAGCAGGAGCTGTCGCGAAACTATGTCGGCGCCGTCAGCCAGCTGAAGGCGAACCAGGTCCAGCTCGCGAAATCCGCGCCCGAGCTGCTCTCGACGCTGCATCGCCACCACGATGCGTTCCGCGCGATGCTTCAGGTCAACCTCACCGTGCTCGCCACCGCACACGCCGTGTCCGAGAGTGTCGTGCGCGGCGTCAATGCCGAGATCCAAAAGCGCAACGTGCCGAACACCTATACCGCCGCCGGTCGTCGCGCGGCCCCCGGCCCGCGCCACATCACGCCGCTCGCGGTCAGCCGCTCGCTCTGAGCGCCCGCAATAACAAGAGACAATTTTATAAAAAACCGCACGGCGATGTCGTCGCGCGGTTAGGCACGTTTCCTTACCGGGTCTTCAGGCCTGGTGTTCCATGCTTGCGCGATTAGAGGGGTTGGGATTTGACTCAAGTAAGGCAACCAGGAGGCTGCCATGAGTACAGATTTCAGCATCCGGCCGGTGGGGATCCCGGCCCCCGTGCAGATCGTAACGACGTCGAACGCGGCGGCGAACGAGGCTGTGCAAACTGATTTGCCGGTGAGCCAGACGGTCGCCGCGAGCGATACGGGCGCGCCCGTGCGCAATGATTTGCCGAACCACGAGAACGTCTCGCGTCAGGTCGTGTTCGACCAGGCAGCCGCATCCTTCGTCTTCCAGGTCGTCAACGAGAGGACCGACGCGGTGGTCAACCAGTTCCCTGATGAAGCGATGCTGCGCCGGCGGGCCTATTTCCATGCGCTGGATCTGAAGTCCGAACCCTCGCGCCCGCTCAGCACCGACCGCAGCGCCTGACGATCAGCCGTTAAGCGGCGTTACGGCAGTATCGAGATAGATCAGCAGCCGCTGATGTTGAGAGGCATCGCTGCGCTGAGAGCTTCCGTCACGGCCGCCCGGACAGACCAGCAGCGATGTTCCGGTTGATCTCGATCAGCGGACGGAAGTGATCGAACTGCGGGCTCATCTGCAGCGCGGCGGTCTGGCTCAGCACGAACACGCTGATGTTCGCGATCTTCTGCCGGACGTCGATCGGCTGCGGATTGTTGTCGCGCATCGCCTCGCTCAAGAAGATGGTCCAGAGCTTGCGGTTGAACATCAGGGCCTGCATGGTCTGCTCGCTGAACGGATCGGCGTTGTTCACTGCATCCTGGAGCTTGTTCGCGGCCTTGAGCAGGGTCTGCGCTTCGATGTCGCGAGGAGATGCTGTGGTCGTTGCAACACGCGCGTAGGCCGAGGCAGCGGAATTCGACATCAATCACACCCTGGAGGTTACCTAGCGCGTTGAACGCGCTTAAGGATTTCTTTCCCAACCCTAGGCAGCACCGCTTAAGATTTGCTTACGTGTGTGCTTGGAAGCACTCCGGAGAATTACGGGTCACAGAGCTCTTCGTCAGCGCAACGTTAGATGCACGCACACACGGTGTAAACTCGCTCCGCGTGACGCGTGTCGATCTGAGCTAATCTTGTCTTAGCGATCTCCCTCACATGAACGGCGGAGCATCAGCCCCGCCGCGAAATCTCGAATGGCGATCCTGCATCGCGAAATTAGCGGAGCAGCTGGAGCACGCTCTGCTGCGACTGGTTGGCCAGCGATAGCGCGGAGACCGCGATCGACTGTCTGGTCGATAGCGCCTGGCTGTTGGCCGCCTCCTCGTTGGTGTCGGCGAGCGTCAGGTTGGACGAACCGGTCTGCAGCACGTTGATCAGGTTCTTGGAGAAGTCCTGACGCACCTGCACGATCGAGAGGTTCGAACCGAGCGCGGAGCCTTCCGACCGCAGCGTGCTCGAGGCTGCGTTGAGGCTCGCCAGCACCCTGTTGGTGGCGCCATTGTCGATGAAGTCGACGCCGTTGACGAGGTTGCTGAGGCCGAGGCCCGCCGCATTGAACACCACGCCGTTGATGCCGAGCGTGGAGCTTCCGGTCTCGTTGAAGACGAGCTTCAGCGTATCGCCGTTTAGCAGGTTGACACCGTTGAACGAGGAGTCCTGCGACGTCGTATCGATCTGCGCCAGGATGTTGTTGAACTGGTTGACCAGATTGGAGCGCGCCGTCTGCGCGACGGGATCCTGGACCGGCGGTTGAGCGGTGGTGAAGGCCAGTACGCCGGTGATCGTACCGCCGACCGCGCCACCGGCGGTCGTCGAACCGAGGGTCGAAGAGGCGTATTCGTTGACGGTGGTAACGGTGAGCACGCCGTTGGCATCGATCGTCGCCGTCAGGTGATTCGCCTGAAGCTGCGCGTTGAGCTGGTCCAGCGTCTTGACGGTCCCGTTGGTGCCGTCACCGAAGGTGACGTTGACCGGCGTGCCGCCGTTGAAGGAAGTGAAGGTCAGCGTCTTGCCGCTGATGCCGCCGACGCCCGAGGTGCGCGCTGCGCTGAAAGCGGTCGCCGTTCCCGTGTTGCCGCTGAGGCCAAACGCACTGAGCGCGTTGCCGGTGCCGGTGATCGAAAGGTCGGCGTTGATGCCGGTCGAGAGCGCCAACTGGCCGCTGGTGTTCACCGACGACGGGATCTGGCCCGCGGTGGTCGAGAGAGACGCCGCACCGTTGAAGATGCTGGCGGTCTTCACGCCGGTGGCAAGGTCAATTGAATTGAGCAGGTCGGTCAGCGTCGCGCTCTGGAGATAGACCGTCGAGTTTCCGTTGCCGTCGGTGACGATGTTGCCATTGACGCCGCCGGAGGTCACGCCCGCCGCCGATTGCGGCGTCTGCGCGTTCTTGAAAGTGATGATGTGGCCGTCCACGTTCAGCGTCGAGCCATCCTGGACCAAGGTCCCGAGCGAGCCGGCGGTGGTCTGCCGGTTCGCGCTCACACTGGCGTTACCCGCGCCGGTCGCCAAGGTCAGGCCGAGAGCGTTGAGGAAGTCGGCCTTGCCTGTCACATTCAGATCGGCGCCGGTCGAGCTCTTCAGCGTGACTACGCCCGCCGCGATAGACGATGCCGTCTGAAGAGTGCCGACTGGGCCGGCCGAACCGCTGACAGAGATGGTCGCAGCGCCTGCGCTGATCGCCGCGCTCTTGACGCCGCTGGCGAGGTCGATCGCGCTCAAGAGGTCATTGACCGTGCCGGTCGGCGCAGCGGTCGTGCCCATGTAAACGATGGAGTTGCCATTGCCGTCGGTGGCGATATGGCCGCTGGCATCGAGACCCCAGCCGGTCGGCTCCGTCGTCGGAGCGCCGCCGGTGCGGAAGGTAATGGTCTTGCCGTTGACGGTGATCGAGTCGCCGTCCGCCGGCGACGCACCGAATGTCGTGGATGCGGTGGCGCCGATCAGCGTGTTGGTACCACCGAGCGCGGTGGTGCCGTCGGCGGCTTTGGCGGCGGAGCCGGTCAATGTGCCCGCGCTCGAACCGAGTGATGCGCCGAGTGCAGCGCCCGACGTTACCGGCGTCACGCCGCCGGGCGCGCCGGTGTAGAGCACGTTGCTGTTGGCGGTCGCGCTCGCATAGGAGGTCGTGCCGCGCAGGTCGGCCGGCGTCGCGCCGGGAATCGTGGTCGAGACGTTGGATTTAGTGGAGTAGCCGACGGTGGTCTGGAGCGCCTGATTGGCAATCGACTTCGCAGAGTCGATCAGCTTCTGCAGCGAGGTGATGCCGGTGTTAGCCGCCTGCAGAACCTGCACGCCGTTGTTGATGCCGTCGAGCAGGTTGCTGATGTCGCTCGCCCGGTTGTCCAACCCCTGCGCGGTGAAGAAGTTGGTCGGATTGTCGAGAGCGGTATTGACCTTCTTGCCCGTCGCCAGCCGCTGCTGCGTCGTGGCCAGCAGGTCGGCCGTCGACTGCAGCGACAACAGGTTCTGGCGAACTGACGCCGAGAGAACGATGTTGGACATTGGCGAGTCTTCCTCTTGAACCGGATACGAATCGGCCGCGCCGATCTGGAAGCGGGCTTTTGTCCAGTTTTAGGGGCTGTCCTTTAAAGTATGGTTAACGGCCACTTAAGAGGTAAGGTTAATACCCGGTTAGCGTGCTCTTCCCTGGCTCTGCACCATTTGCGCGCAACAAAGAGCGGCGGAGCCGAAGCCCCGCCGCCGCAATTTTCCTCGTGATTTCCGTCGGTTACTACCGGAGAAGCTGAAGCACGCTCTGCTGGGACGTGTTGGCCAGTGACAGCGCGGAGACAGCGATCGACTGGCGGGTCGACAGCGCCTGGCTGTTGGCCGCCTCGACGTTGGTGTCGGCCAGGGTCAGGTTGGACGAGCCGGTCTGCAGCACGTTGATCAGGTTCTTGTTGAAGTCCTGACGGATCTGCACGACCGAGAGGTTCGAACCGAGAGCCGAGGCTTCCGAGCGCAGCGTGCTCGACGCAGCGTTCAGGTTGGTCAGCACCCTGTTGGTCGCGGCGTTGTCGATGAAGTCGACGCCGACGGTCAGCGAGGCGAGACCCAGACCCTTGGAGTTGTAGGTCACGCCCGTGATGTTCAGGCTTGACTTGCCGGTCTCGTCGAACACCAGCTTGAGCTGGTCGCCGTTCAAGAGATTGACACCGTTGAACGAGGAGTCGACCGAGGTGGTGTCGATCTGGTTCAGGATGTTGTTGTACTGCGACACCAGATTTGCGCGGGTCGACTGAGCCACCACGTCCTGGACCGGTGTGGAAGCGGTCGTGAACGTCAACGTGCTGGTGATCGTACCGCCGATAGCGCCGCCAGCCGTCGCCGAGCCGATCGTCGAAGACGCGTAGTCGTTGGAGGCGGTAATGGTGAGTTGACCATTGGCGTCGATCGTCGCGGCCAGGTTGTTGGCCTGGAGCTGCGAGTTGAGCTGATCGAGCGTCTTGACCGTGCCATTGGTGCCGTCGCCGAATGTGACGTTGACCGCCGTGCCACCATTGAAGGCTGTGAAGGTCAGCGTCTTGCCGGCGATGCCGCCGATACCGGAAGTACGAGCAGCAGTGAACGCGGAGGCCGTCCCGGTGTTACCGGCGAGACCGAACACCGACAGGGCATTGCCGGTACCGGTGATCGACAGATCGGCATTGACGCCGGTCGAGATCTTGAGTTGGCCGGAGGTGTTGATCGACGAAGCGGTCTGCCCCGCCGCGGTCGCGAGCGTACCGCTGCCGCTGCCGTTCAGCGTGAAAGTCTGCACACCCGTGGCGAAGTCGATCGCTTTCAGCACGTCGGCGATCGTGCCGCTCTGCAGATAGACCGTCGAGTTGCCGTCGCCGTCGGTGACGACGTTGCCCGACACACCCAGGGTGGCACCGAGCGAAGCCGCCGAAGGCGTCGGTGCGTCCTTGAAGGTGATGACATGGCCATCGACGTTCAGGGTCGAACCCGATGTGACCAGCGAGGACACCGTCGCCGAGCTGGTGGTGCGGGCCGCCGTGGCGGAGACGTTGCCGGCGCCGGTCGCGGTGGTCAGGCCAAGTTTGTTCAGGATGTCGGCCTTGCCCGTCACGGTCAGATCCGAGCCGTTCGTGCTCTTAAGCACGAGCGCACCGCTGCCGTTGACCGACGAGATGGTCTGGCTGCTGTTGACCGTCAGGGTGCCGGCAACGTTGCTCTGCACGCCGCTGGCGAGGTCGATCGCAGTCAGGACATCACCCACCGCAGCCTTGGTGGCCGAGCCGAGATAGACCGTCACGTTGCCGCTGGTGTCGGTGTAGACGTTGCCAGTCGTGATACCGGTCGCAGCAACACGGGTCAGACCGGTCGGAGTCGTCGTGGGCACGTCACCGGCAGCGAAAGTGACGGTCTTGCCGTTGACGGTCAGCGTGTCGCCCGCGGCAACGCCGGCGTTGGCGTCGCCAGCGGTCGCCGTGCCGTTCAGCAGGCTCGCACCGGTCGTCGCAGCGTTGATGACGGTGCCCGTATCCGTGCCCTGGATGCCGCCCAGCGTTGCGCCGGAAGTCGCGGCGGTCACGCCGCCCGCTGCACCGCTGTAGAGCACGTTGCTGTTCGCAACTGCGCTGGCGAAGCTGGTCGTACCGCGCAGGTCGGCGGCCGTCGCACCGGCGATCGTGGTCGAGACGCTGGACTTCGAGGAATAGCCGACAGTGGTCTGAAGCGCCTGGTTGGCGATCGACTTCGCGGAGTCGATCAGCTTCTGGAGTGACGTCAAGCCGGTGTTAGCAGCCTGCAGCACCTGCACGCCGTTGGCGATGCCATCGAGCAGATTGTTGATGTCGCTGGCGCGGTTGTCGAGCGACTGGGCCGTGAAGAAGTTGGTGGGATTGTCCAGGGCCGAGTTGACGCTCTTGCCGGTCGACAGACGGTTCTGTGTGGTGGCGAGGAGGTCGGCGGTGGACTGGAGAGAGAGCAGGTTCTGGCGAACCGACGCAGAGAGAACAATACCGGACATAACTCTTACCCTTCTGGTTTACGCGTCTTCGTTCGATCGCTTCGGATCGAGTGACGCGCACAGCCTGCGCGGACACGGCTAACAAAGGGTGAAACGGGTCTAACCTGCACAAGCGTCAGTTCAGCATAAACCGGCGGACAACATTGGCGCGGGCCGACAATCAACTTGAAAACATTGGCGATTTTCTACGCTTACGCTCCATTAACCATAACCGGTGGTTACTTTTTCGAAGACTGAGCGAGGATCAAATCCCTCGCGGCAAGCAAAAAGAAAGCGGCGGAGCCGAAGCTCCGCCGCCCTATCCTGCTTGCGATGTCTTCCGCTGATTAGCGGAGGAGCTGCAGCACGCTCTGCTGCGACTGGTTGGCCAGCGACAGCGCGGAGACCGCGATCGACTGGCGGGTCGACAGCGCCTGGCTGTTGGCCGCTTCGACGTTGGTGTCGGCCAGCGTCAGGTTGGACGAACCGGTCTGCAGCACGTTGATCAGGTTCTTGTTGAAGTCCTGACGCACCTGCACGATGGTCAGGTTCGAACCGAGTGCCGAAGCTTCCGAACGCAGCGTGCTCGACGCAGTGTTCAGGTTGGTCAGCACCTTGTTGGTCGCGGCGTTGTCGATGAAGTCGACACCGCTGGTCAGCGCAGCAAGGCCCAGACCCTTGGAGTTGTAGGTCACGCCCGTGATGTTCAGGCTCGACTTGCCGGTCTCGTCGAACACCAGCTTGAGCTGGTCGCCGTTCAACAGGTTGACGCCGTTGAACGAGGAGTCCTGCGAAGTCGAATCGATCTGGTTCAGGATGTTGTTGTACTGGTTGACCAGATTGGCACGCGCCGTCTGGGCAACGCTGTCCGCGACCGGGCTCGAAGCGGTCGAGAACGTCAGCGCGGTCGTCAACGTGCCCCCGATCGCACCACCCGCCGTCGACGAACCAAGCGTCGAGGACGCGTAGTCGTTGGTCGCGGTGATGGTGAGCAGACCGTTGGCGTCGATCGTGGCAGACAGGTTGTTGGCCTGGAGCTGCGTGTTAAGCTGATCGAGCGTCTTGACCGTGCCGTTGGCGCCGTCGCCGAACGTGACGTTGACCGCCGTGCCGCCGTTGAAGGAGGTGAAGGTCAAAGTCTTGCCGTTGATGCCGCCGGTGCCGGAGGTACGGGCCGCGGTGAACGCCGAGGACGTACCAGTGTTGCCGGCGAGACCGAGCGCGGACAGCGCGTTACCGGTGCCGGTGATCGACAGATCGGCGTTGACGCCGGTCGAGATCTTGAGCTGGCCGGAGGCGTTGATCGACGAGTTGGTCTGGCCTGAAGCGGTCGCAAGCGTACCGCCGCCGCTGCCGTTGAGTGTGAAGGTCTGTACGCCCGTGGCGAAGT
>NZ_FNCU01000065.1:0-40388 GCF_900099855.1 Bradyrhizobium sp. Rc2d
GGAGAAACCTACCGAGACCGCGCGAGCGCGCCGGCTGCGGCCTAGTTGAGGGGCAACAGCCGCCGCGCTCGCGCTCCATGCCTATCGGAAGGGCACTAAAGATGTGATGGCAAATGGTCTGGAAACCGGGATCGAAACACTCCGCATCGTCATCGCGCGTCACAGCGCGCCGCAATGATTGGAATTCGATCAGCGATCTCCATCAGGGCCCGCGGTCAATGGCCGCTTCTCGAGGCCGTATACATGACCGCTCCCCGATTCATTTGCTGAAGCACCAAAAAGCCCTTGCCGAGAGGGGGCCGTCCATACATGACGAAAAGGAAGCAGCGGTGACCGACAAAGACCTGTACTTCTACGAGCCCTCCAAGGGGCACGGCCTCAAGCACGATCCCTTCAACGCCATTATCGCGCCGCGGCCGATCGGTTGGATCTCCTCGCGCGACGCCAGGGGCCACGTCAATCTCGCGCCCTACAGCTTCTTCAACGCCTTCTGTTACGTGCCGCCGATCATCGGTTTCTCCTCCACCAACTGGAAGGACACGGTCGAGAACATCCAGCAGACCGGCGAGTTCGTCTGGAATCTCGCCACGATGGATCTGGCGAAGCACATGAACGCGACCGCCGCGCATGTCGCCCCCGAGGTCGACGAGTTCGAGGTCGCGGGCCTCACCGCCGTGCCCGGCCGGCTCGTCAACGTGCCTCGCGTGGCTGAGAGCCCCGTCGCCTTCGAATGCAAGGTCTCCGACATCGTCCGCCTGAAGGGTGCTGACGGCAAGGAGGCCGACGCCTGGCTGACGCTGGGCGAGGTCGTCGCCGTCCACATCGACAAGGCCATGATCAAGGATGGCATCTACCAGACCGCCGCCGCCCGCCCGATCGTTCGCGCAGGGCGCCGCGGCGATTATTTCGAGATCAAGCCGGAAAATATGTTCGAGATGGTCCGGCCGGATTAGGCCGGCGCCTCTTCCTATGCCGTCATTCCGGGGCGCGCCGCCAGGCGCGAACTATGATGCGCAATTGCGCATCAGAGAATCGACCAACGCTGCCGCACGATGGATTCTCAGGTGTGCAATTGCGCACCATAGTTCACGCTTCGCGCGCCCCGGAATGACCCGGGGAGGCATTCAGCCCCATTTCCCCTCCTGGAACTGCCCTCACGCCCCGGCCGTTATGGTCGGGGGCGGCCGCCCGGCCGCGTCAATTTCGCAGGCGAAGTGTTCGCCTGCGCCAGCCAGTTTCCGCTAAAATGCCTGATACCGCGCCGATGCATGAGGTCCGCCATGAGCTTCCGCCGCGACATCCTGACAAAGCCGATCTTCACTCTCGCGCGCGGCGTGCTGCCGGCGATGTCCGATACCGAGCGCGAGGCGCTGGAGGCCGGTGACGTCTGGTGGGACGCCGATCTCTTCACCGGAAACCCTGATTGGTCGAAGCTGCTGAAGGTCCCGCAGGCGAGGTTGACCGCGGAGGAGCAGGCTTTCCTCAATGGCCCCGTCGACGAACTCTGCGCCATGCTCGACGAGTGGAAGATCTTCTGGGAATGGCGCGACCTGCCGCAGGACGTCTGGCACTTCGTCAAGCGCGAAAAGTTCTTCGGCATCATCATTCCGAAGGAGTTTGGCGGCCTCGGCTTCTCGCCCTATGCGCATTCCGAAGTCGTGCGAAAAATCTCGACGCGCTCGATCGCGGCCGCGGTCACGGTGATGGTGCCGAACTCGCTCGGCCCCGGCGAACTGCTGATGCGCTTCGGCACCAAAGAGCAGCAGCAGCGCTGGCTGCCGCGCCTCGCCGACGGCCGTGACATTCCCTGCTTCGGCCTCACCAGCCCCGAGGCCGGCTCCGACGCCGCCTCGATGGTCGATACCGGCATCATCTGCAAGGGCGAATTCGAGGGCCGCGAAGTCCTCGGCCTCAGGCTCAACTGGCACAAGCGCTACATCACGCTCGGCCCCGTTGCGACGCTGCTTGGCCTCGCCTTCAAGGCCTATGATCCCGATCATCTCGTCGGCGATCAGGAAGAGCTCGGCATCACCGTGGCACTGATCCCGAGCAATCTGCCCAGCGTCGAGATCGGTCACCGTCATCTGCCGTCGATGCAGGTGTTCCAGAACGGCCCGAACCGGGGCCGCGACGTCTTCATTCCGCTCGACTATGTCATCGGCGACAAGGAGCGCCTGGGGCAGGGCTGGAAGATGCTGATGACGGCGCTCGCCGCCGGTCGCGGCATCTCGCTGCCATCACTCTCGGCCGCCGGCGCTGCCTTTGCGGCGCGCACCACCGGCGCCTATGCCCGAATCCGCGAGCAGTTCGGCATCTCCATCTCCAAATTTGAAGGCATCGAGGAGCCGCTCGCGCGCATCGTCGCGACCGCCTATCAGCTGGACGCCGCGCGGCGCCTGACCTGCTCGGCGCTGAATGCCGGCATTCATCCTGCCGTCATCTCCGGCATCATGAAGCTGCACGCGACCGAGCGGATGCGGGTCGCGATCGACGATGCCATGGACATCCACGGCGGCAAGGCCGTGATCGACGGTCCGCAAAACTATCTCGGCAATCTGCATCGCGCCGTGCCGGTCGGCATCACGGTGGAAGGCGCCAACATCCTGACTCGTAATCTGATCGTGTTCGGGCAGGGCGCTATCCGCGCCCATCCCCATCTACTCGACGAGATGAACGCGCTCGCCGACGCCGACCGCGAGCGCGGCCTCGCCGCGTTCGACAAGGCGTTCTGGAAGCACGTCGGTCACAGCTTCCGGACCCTGTTCCGCGCGTTCGGCCGGAGCTGGACCTTTGGCGCGTTCGCGCTTGCACCGGACGCGGGCGGTGCCACGCCCTTCTATCGCCAGCTCTCGCGTTACTCCGCCGCCTTCGCGCTCTGCGCCGACATGGCGCTGCTGACGCTAGGCGGTGCACTCAAGCGCAAGGAGATGCTGTCGGCGCGGTTCGGCGACATCCTGTCCGAGCTCTATCTGCTCTCGGCCGTACTGAAACGCTGGCAGGACGAGGGCCGGCAGAAGGAGGATTTCGCCGCGCTGGAATGGTGCATGGCAACGGGCTTCCGGACCATCGAGAACCGGCTTGCCGAAATCCTCGCCAATCTGCCGAACCGCTTCGTCGCAGCCTTCCTCAAGCTCGTGGTCCAGCCGTTCGGTGCCCGCGTGCTCGGCCCCTCCGACCGTGTCGTGCACCAATGCGCGAGCCTGGTGCTGGAGCCGTCGGCGGCGCGCGAGCGCCTCACGCCGGATCTGGCCCATGTCGATGACAACGGCGGTTTTGCCCGGCTGGAGCGCGCGTTCAAGCTGGTCGCCGGCACTGAGGCCATCGCCAAGCGAATGCGCGCGGCGCATGTCCGCGATTGGAAGGAAGCGGTCACCAAAGGCGTGATCACGCAAGCCGAGGGCGAGCAGCTTGCCGCGGCCCGCGACGCCGTCACTGAGGTGATCGAGGTCGACGATTTTGCGCCGGAGATGCTGTCGCCGATTTACAAGAAATCCACCGACGTGCATCAATTCTTCCAGGAACTCGGTGAACAGAGGGCGGCGAGCTGATGGCACGACCGGTTTTCATCGTCGACGGCAGCCGCACGCCGTTTCTGAAGGCGCGCTCGGGACCCGGGCCGTTCACGCCGGTCGATCTGGCCGTGCAATGCGGCCGGCCGTTGCTGGCGCGCCAGCTGTTCGCCCCGACCGACTTCGACCAGGTCATCCTCGGCTGCGTCAATGTGATCGCGGACGAGATGAATCCGGCCCGCGTCGCGGCGCTGCGGCTCGGCATGGGCGAGGACATGGTCGCCTTCACCGTGCAGATCAATTGCGGTTCCGGGATGCAGTCGATCGACACCGCCTATCGCTACATCCGCGAAGGCCATGCCGACATGATCCTGGCCGGCGGCACCGAGGCGCTGAGCCACGCGCCGCTGGTCTGGCCGAATTCCGGCGTGCGCTGGTTTGCCGGCCTCGCCACCGCCAAGGGCGTGGCTGCGAAGCTCGGCGCGGCCTTCAAGCTGCGCCCGCGTTATCTCAAGCCGATCATTGGCCTCGAGCGCGGACTGACCGATCCCGTCACCGATCTGAATATGGGCCAGACCGCCGAGGTCGTCGGCCATCTCTTCGGCATCACCCGAGCGCAGTCCGATGCTTACGCCGCCGAGAGCCATCGCCGGCTCGCGCATGCGCAAGGTGCAGGTTTTCTCAAGGGCGAGGTCGAGACCGCGTTTTCCCGCGACGGCAAGTTCTTCGACCATGACGACGGCGTGCGCAAGGACTCGACGGCCGAGACGCTGGCAAAGCTCCGACCGGTGTTCGAGCGCCCCTGGGGACAGGTCACCGCCGGAAATTCCTCGCAGATCACCGATGGCGCCTCCTGGGTGATCCTGGCCTCAGACCAGGCGGTGGCCAAGCACAAGCTGACGCCGAAAGCCGTCATCGTCGACAGCCATTGGGCTGCGCTCGATCCCAGCATCATGGGCCTGGGTCCGGTGATGTCGGCGACGCCGCTGCTCCAGCGCAACGACCTCACCATCAAGGACGTCGAGACCTGGGAGTTGAACGAGGCTTTTGCGACGCAAGTGCTCGGCTGCCTCGCCGCCTGGAAGGACGATAAATTCTGCCGTGAGATTCTCGGCCTCGACGGCGCGGCCGGCGAGATCGATCACGAAAGACTGAATGTCGACGGCGGCGCGATCTCGCTCGGCCATCCCGTCGGCACCTCCGGCAACCGGATCGTGCTGCATCTCGTCAACGCGATGAAGCGGCTTGGCACGCGGCGCGGCGTTGCCACCGAATGCATCGGCGGCGGGCTCGGCGGCGCCATGCTGATCGAGGCGGTGTGACCATGGATTCCAAGATCATGACCGCGCTTGGCGACCGCGTGCTGGCGCTCGGGCCCAAGCCTGCGACCGACGGTCCCTACAAGCACTTCAAGCTGACGCGCGATGCCGATGGTGTCGCCTGGCTGCTGTTCGACCGCGCCGAGACAAGTGCCAACACGCTGTCCTCGGATGTGATGGAGGAGTTCGACGCTGTGCTCGCGGCGATCGAGACCGAGCGTCCCGCCGGTCTCGTGATCCGCTCGGCAAAGCCCTCCGGCTTCATTGCGGGCGCCGACGTCAATGAATTCCGCGGCGCCAGCGATCCCGACATGGTGGAGACGCGCATCCGCGCCGCGCATGCGGTGGTCGACCATCTGGAAGCCCTGAGGTTGCCGACGGTGGCGGTCATCCACGGTTTCTGCCTCGGCGGCGGCCTCGAGGTTGCGCTCGCCTGCCAGGCGCGCATCGCCATCGAGGGGGCGCGGTTCGGCTTCCCGGAGGTGATGCTGGGCTTGCATCCCGGCCTCGGCGGCACCGCGCGCTTCACCGCGCTGGTCAATCCGACGCAGTCGATGACCCTGATGCTGACCGGGCGCACCATCGATGCGCGCCGCGCCAGATCACTCGGCCTCGTCGACACCGTCACGCAGGAGCGCCACGTCCACAACGCCGTGAAGGACGCGCTGTTCGGACGCCTGAAGCGAGCGCGGCCGGGCTTGCTGACGCGCGCTGCGAGTTTCGGCTTCGTGCGCGGGCTGCTCGCCAAGCGCATGCGCTCGGAGGCGGCGAAGGCGGCGTCCCGCGAGCATTATCCCGCACCTTATGCGCTGATCGATCTCTGGGAGACCCATGGCGGCAGCAAGGCCGCGATGCTGAAGGCCGAGCAGGCGTCATTTGCCAAGCTGATGGTGACGCCGACCGCACAGAACCTGATCCGCGTGTTCTTCCTGCGCGAGCAGATGAAGAAGGCGGCGGGCAGCGGCAATGCCGTCAAGCATGTCCATGTCATCGGCGCCGGCGCCATGGGCGGCGACATCGCGGCCTGGTGCGCGGGGCAGGGGCTGCGCGTCTCGCTCGCCGACATGAAGGCGGAGCCGATCGCCGGCGCGGTGAAGCGCGCCAACGAGCTCTACGCCAAGATCATCCGCAAGCCGACCGACGTGCGCGACGCACTCGATCGCCTCATCCCTGACATGGACGGGGAAGGCGTGCGCAACGCCGATCTCATCATCGAGGCCGTGCCGGAAAAGTTAGAGCTGAAGCAGAAGGTCTATGCCAGCCTCGAGCCGCGGATGAAGCTAGGGGCGATCCTTGCGACCAACACGTCGAGCATTCCGCTCCAGGATCTGCGAACGACGCTGGCGCGGCCGGAGCGGCTGGTCGGCCTGCACTTCTTCAATCCGGTATCGCGGCTGCAACTGGTCGAGGTCGTCAGCCATGACGGCAATGCCCCTGAGGTAGTGAAGGAGGCGCTCGCCTTCGTCGGCGCGATTGATCGCCTGCCGCTCGCCGTGAAGAGCTCGCCCGGCTTCCTCGTCAACCGCGCGCTGACGCCGTACATGCTGGAAGCGATGGTGATGCTGGACGAGAAAACCGACCAGCGGCTGATCGACGCCGCGGCCGAGCAGTTCGGCATGCCGATGGGACCGATCGAGCTGGCCGACCAGGTCGGGCTCGACATCTGTCTCGACGTCGGCGACATGCTGCGCACCAAGTTCGGCGATCTCTTGCCGCCGACGCCGGCCTGGCTGCGCGAGAAGGTCACCAAGGGCGAACTCGGCCGCAAGAGCGGCAAGGGTTTTTATGTTTGGAAGGACGGCAAGGCGGAGAAGGCACAGCTTCCGGAGACCGGTCCGCGCGTCACCGACCAGATGATCGATCGCCTGGTGCTGCCGATGTCCAATGTTTGCGTCGCGGCGCTGCGCGAAGGCATCGTCGACGATGCCGACGCGGTCGATGGCGCCATGATCTTCGGCACCGGTTATGCACCGTTCCGTGGCGGTCCGTTGAACTATGCGCGCACGCGTGGCGTGGAGAATGTCGTATCCACCTTGCGCGCACTGGCCGAGCGATTCGGCGAGCGCTTCGCGCCCGATCCGGGCTGGGACAATTTCAAGTGAGACAGGCATGAACGAACAAGCCATGACCGGGCCGAGCGGCGATCTCTGCATCCGCACGCTGGCGATGCCCGCCGACACCAACGCCAATGGTGATATCTTCGGCGGCTGGCTGCTCAGCCAGATGGATGTTGGCGGCGGTGTGTTCGCCTCGAAGGTCGCGAAGTCGCGCACGGTGACTGTCGCGATCGAAGCGATGAATTTTCGCAAGGCGGTCTATGTCGGCGATCTCGTGTCTGTCTACGCCAATCTCGTGCGCGTCGGCCGCACCTCGCTCACCGTGCATCTGGAAGCCTGGGCGCTGCGGCGCGGCGAGGAGCATCCGTTCCTCGTCACCGACGGCAACTTCACCTACGTCTCGATCGACGAGCACGGCCGCCCGCAGGCGGTTCGCGCGACCGACACGAGGATCGCGACGTAATCGCGCGCGACGCTCTGCCTCATCTCACGAAGATGTGCAGCACCGCCAAACGCGGCGCGACTAAGTCATCGCGTCGCGCCCTCGCCAAGAACCAGTCAAGAACCAGTCATAAAACGGATGAGGTCCCGGCGTACTCAATTGCGTGTCGATTCGGGGTGGAAACGGCCTCAAATGCCTGAGGAACCTTTGGGCAGGAGCACCGTTATTTGCCCGCACTGAGGAATCCACGGACCATGCCGGATAGCTACATCATCGAAGTCGACTCGCAGACCGCAGGTATCGTCGTTCGTTCTTCCGGAGGCTACTGCTTCTTCGCTTCATCCCACCGCTTCAACCGCCTCGAAGGTCAACTCTTCCGCAACGCCCGCGAAGCCGAGCGCGCCGCGCGCAAGCTGATTAACGGCGATGAGAAGGAGGCGGCGTAAGCGCCGCACTCGTCATTCTGCGGCGCGCGAAGCGCGAGGTCGGAATTTTTTGCCGAGCACACAGCTGCCGTTCCTTCTCCCCTTGCGGGCGAAGGTGGCATAGGCTGCCTTCAGTGGCCGTTCTTAAGAAAACGCCGAAGCAAAGCTTCAGCGTTCTAAGAACGGCGGCCGAAGGCAGCCTATGCCACCCTCTCCCGCGCAAGGGGAGAGGGTAAGAACTGTCATCACAACTTCGTCGCAGCCCGCGAGAGCAGCTTCCAGTCGTCGCCCTGCTTCTGCCAGTTCATCAGGATATGAAGATTGGTCGACACTTTTTTCCCATCGGCTGCCATCTCCTGCTCGCCGAGCCAGTGGAAACGGACGATCGCCGCAGGGCCGACGACCTTGATGGTCGGGTCCTTGTATTCGATCGACAGGAATTTCGACTTGCCGTCGGTGGCGTTGGCGATGAAGGTCGCCTTGTCCTCGACCTTGCCGCTGGAATGGCTGTAGCTGAGATCGTCCCAGCACAGCGCGCCGAGCGCCTTCGGATCGGCCGCGATCTGGGCGAGACGGAAGGCCTCCACCTTCTTCGCCACGGCCTCTTCGTCTGCCGAGGCAGCGAACGCCGGTGTGGTGAGAGCGAGCGCGGACACGGCGAGAGTCGAGAGAGCCAGATCGCGTCGGTTGATCGTCATCGTTTCCTCCTTTTTGATCTTGCGACGAGTGTTGCAGCCGCGCGCGACTTTGTCGAGTGTCGCATTGTCGTCATGTGGATGCTCATTGCGCGTGCGAGGCCGTATTGATACGTCTTTCGCATTGATGCGCTGCGTATTTGGGAAAGTAGGGAAATGATCGACGCCAAAAGGCAAGCGATGGGCAGGGCGTTGCTGTTCGACATCGACGGCACGCTGGCCGATACGGATCCGCTTCATCGCGAGGCCTTTCACCGCGTGTTCGCCCCGCGCGGCCACGTCGTGGATGATGAGCGCTTCAAGCGCGAACTTCAGGGCTTTTCCAATGTGTCGATCGGGGAGCGATTTCTGCCAGACGAATCGCCGGAACGGCGGCTCGCGATCCTCGGCGAGAAGGAGGCGATCTTTCGTGATCTGGTGGCCGGGCAGATCGCGCCGATACCGGGGCTGATGGCGCTGCTCGACCGTGCAGATGGCGCCGGCATCCCTATGGTCGCCGTGACCAACGCGCCGCGCCTCAACGCCGAGCTGCTGCTCTCGGGCCTCGGCATCACCGAGCGGTTCAAGGCAATCGTGATCGGCGACGAGCTGCCGCACGGCAAGCCGCATCCGCTGCCCTATCAGGAGGGGCTGCGTTTCGTCGGCGCCAGCGCGCCAGCCTCGATCGCGTTCGAGGATTCACGCTCGGGCGTGCAATCGGCCGCGGCGGCCGGCATTCCCACCATCGGGCTGCGCACCACGCTCAGTCATGCCGACCTCGTTGCGGCCGGCGCGGTCGCTTCCGCCAGTGCGTTCGACGATCCGGAGCTGCTTGCGCACCTCGCAGCCGCGATGGCGTGGTGAAGATCCTTGTCCGTTAACCGTGATCACGCATTGACCGGACGCGTGAACCGCCGCACCATGCAGCTTGCTGATGTGAGGCCCTTGCCGTGACCGGACTGACCCATCGCCAAGCCGAAATCCTCAACATCGCGCGCGCCTCGGGCCGCGTCATGGTCGAGGAGCTCGCGCGCCGGTTCGAGGTTTCCGCGCAGACCATCCGGAAAGATCTCAACGATCTCTGCGAGCGGAGATCGCTGACCCGCATCCATGGCGGTGCCATCATCGCCTCGGGCGTCGAAAATCTTGCTTATGAGGCGCGCCGCTTCGTCGCCGCCGACGAGAAGAAGGCGATTGGCGCCGCCGCGGCCTCGCTGATCCCGAACGGCTGCTCGCTGTTCATCAACATCGGCACTACGACCGAGGAGGTCGCGAGCGCGCTGACCTCGCACGAGGACCTGCTCGTCATCACCAACAATCTCAACGTTGCCATGCTGCTTTACCGCCATCCCCGCATCGAGGTGGTGGTCGCCGGCGGCACGGTGCGGCGCGCCGACGGCGCGGTGGTCGGCTCGACCGCGACGCAGCTGATCGGCCAGTTCAAGGTCGACTATGCCATCATCGGTGCGTCCGCGATCGATGAAGAGGGCGCTTTGCTCGACTTCGATTATCGCGAGGTGCAGGTGGCGCAGGCCATCATCGCCAATGCCCGCAGCGTCATGCTGGTCGCCGATTCCACAAAGCTGCGCCGCAGCGCGCCGGTGCGCATCGCCCACATCACCCAGATCCAGACCTTCGTCACCGACCAGGAGCTGCCCGAGCGCCTCGCCACCATCTGCCACAGCAAAGGCATCGAGGTGGTCGAAGCGATGCCGAAGGAGGTGAGGGAGATCGATGAGGCCCAGGCCGATGCACAAGACGCCGCGCCTGAAGCGGCGCCGGTGGTCAGGCTGAGATAGTGCCTTAGGCGTCGCCCCACGGGTTGAGTAGCGGCACGCCGATAGGTTCGAAATCCCCGACGTTGCGTGTAACGATCGTCAAGCCGTGAACAAACGCGGTTGCCGCAATAAGAGCGTCGCGTTCGGCTCGCGGGTTGGGAACGTGAAGTTGTGCGCAGCGCTGCGCCACGGCCGTGTCGATGGCCAGGATTCGGTCTTCAAAACGAGCCAGAATATGATTGTCGATCCAAGCGCGCAGAATGGCCCCTTGCGTGGTGTCTTTGCGCTCGATAAGGCGTGCGCCAAGTTCGATTTCGAGTATCGAGATGACGGATATGAAGAAGCTTGCCGCCGGAATTGAGCTGGCCCAGGCGGCGACGTTGCGATGAGCTTTATCTGGTCGCCTCAGTTCGGAAATGACATTGGTGTCCAGCAGAAACATCAGTCGAGATCGGCCGGCTTGAAGATCCCGCCGGCAATGCGCGGCGGATCGAAATCGAAGTCCGTTCCGGCCTGCGCCAAGGCTTCGGCAAGGCTCATGTGCCCGCCAGTTAGGCGCAAATAATCTTCGATCGTCAGCAGGACATGGGCCGGGCGGCCGCGGTCCGTAATAAAGACCGGTCCCCGCGAAGCCGCTTTTTTTGCGCCGCTGGTATCGTGATTGAACTCTCGGCTGGTGAGAGTGGTCACCATTGCTTGCACCTCCTGGCCGGGGCTTCGCCGGTACAAATCTTATGTAGGCATGTTACTACATTCAAGCCGTCAACGCTTACTGGTAGCTCGATTCCCCGCTCCACTCAGTGAGTCCTGCTTTGGGTCTCCGCTACGTTGCGGCTTGTCCGTCGCAACGCCCACAAAAAATGTTCTGCTTTCACTTCCTTTCGCCTCTCTTTCATCTTGCTTTCGTTTTACGGTGTGATCTAATCAAAAGCGAAAGTAGCCGCTCGACGGAACGGGCGGTCTTCGGGGGATGCGTCTGTTGGAGCGTATTTTCGACCTCGCCATCATCGGAGGCGGTGTGAACGGCTGCGGCATCGCGCGCGATGCGGTGGGCCGCGGCAACACGGTTTTCCTGTGCGAAATGAACGATCTGGCGAGCGGGACGTCGTCCTGGTCGACCAAGCTGGTGCATGGCGGCCTGCGCTATCTCGAATATTACGAGTTCCGCCTGGTCCGCGAGGCGCTGATCGAGCGCGAGATCCTCTGGGGCATCGCGCCCCACATCATCCGCCCCCTGAGGTTCGTCCTGCCGCATCACGCCGGCCTGCGCCCGGCCTGGCTGCTGCGCCTCGGCCTCTTCCTCTACGACCACATTGGCGGCCGCCACCTGCTGCCTGCCACGCGCACGATCGATCTCAGACGCGACGAGGTCGGCCGCCCGCTGATCCCGAACCGCTACTCCCGCGCGTTCGAATATTCCGACTGCTTCGTCGACGACGCCCGTCTCGTCGTGCTCAACGCGCGCGATGCCGCCGACAAGGGCGCCGAGATCCGCACCCGCACCCGCGCCACCGAGATCCGTCAGTCCGACGGCGTCTGGACCGTGAGCATGGTCGACACGCTGACTGGCACGCGCTCGTCGATCCAGGCGCGCGCGCTGGTCAATGCCGGTGGTCCCTGGGTCGAGGACGTGCTCGGCCGCGGCGCCGGCGTCAACGCGAAAGCCAAGGTACGCCTGGTCCAGGGCTCGCACATCGTGGTCAAAAAGCTCTACGACCACGACCGCGCCTACATGTTCCAGAACGCCGACGGCCGCATCATCTTCGTGATCCCGTACCAAGACGATTTCACGCTGATCGGAACCACCGACCGCGACTATGACGGCGATCCCGCCAAAGTGAAGGCGACACCTGAGGAGATCCAGTATCTTTGCGCCGCCGCCAGCGAATATCTGGCCAAGCCGGTCACGCCAGAGGACGTGGTCTGGACCTATTCCGGGGTGCGCCCGCTCTATGACGATGGCGCCAGCGAAGCCAAGGCCGCGACCCGCGACTATGTGTTCGAGCTCGACACACCCGGCGGCGTGCCGCTGCTGTCGATCTATGGCGGCAAGATCACAACCTACCGCCGCCTCGCCGAAGAGGCGCTGGAACGGCTCGCGCCTTATCTTCGCAGCGCCAAAGCGCGCGAGGGCTGGACCGGCAAATGGCCGCTGCCCGGCGGCGACATGAACGTGTCCGACATCGACGGCCTGATCGCCGAGCTCCAGCGCGGCTATCCCTTCCTCAGCCACGAGCATGCGCGGCGCCTCGCCCGCGCCTACGGCACAAGGGCGATCAAGCTGCTCGGCGATGCGAAATCGGCGGCCGATCTCGGCCAGGCCTTTGGCGCGACGCTGACCGAGCGCGAGGTCCGTTATCTCATGGCCAATGAATGGGCCGTCACCGCCGAGGACATCGTCTGGCGCCGGTCCAAGCTCGGCCTGCGACTATCTGCCGACGAGATCGCGGCGCTTGACGACTGGATCAGGACCCACGCTGTGCCGCAAACTCCCCTGCTGGAAGCGGGAGGACGCTCATGACCGTGACGCTCGATCACGTGACCCGGACTGTCGAGGGGATCCCGCACATCCGCGACGTCTCACTGACGCTCGAGAGCGGAACCCTCAACGTGCTGCTCGGGCCGACGCTGTCAGGCAAGACCTCGATCATGCGGCTGCTCGCCGGCCTCGACAAGCCGACCACGGGCAAGGTGCTGGTCAATGGCAAGGACGTCACCGGCGCCGATGTGCGCCAGCGTTCGGTTGCGATGGTCTATCAGCAATTCATCAATTACCCCTCGCTCACGGTCTATGAGAACATCGCATCGCCCCTGCGCGTGCAGGGCAAGCCGCGCGACGAGATCGAGGCGCGTGTCGCGGAGGCTGCAAGACTGCTCCGCCTCGAGCCGTTCCTGAAGCGCACGCCGCTCCAGCTCTCCGGCGGCCAGCAGCAGCGTACCGCGATCGCGCGCGCGCTGGTCAAGGGCGCCGATCTCGTGCTGCTCGACGAGCCGCTCGCCAATCTCGATTACAAGCTCCGCGAGGAGCTGCGCGCCGAGCTGCCGCGCATCTTCGAGGCTTCTGGCGCGATCTTCGTCTATGCCACGACCGAGCCGACCGAGGCGCTGCTGCTCGGCGGCAACACGGTGTGCATGTGGGAGGGCCGGGCACTTCAGATGGGCGAGACCGCCAACGTCTACCGCCGCCCGCAGACGCTGCGCGTCGCGCAGGTGTTTTCGGATCCGCCGCTCAATCTCGTCGGTCTCGAGAAGAAGAACGGCTCCGTGCTATATGCCGGCGGCACCGCCTCGCCGGCCTCGGGGCTCTATGCCGGCCTTGCCGATGGCGCCTATCGCGTCGGCTTCCGCGCGCATCAGCTCGCCCTTGCCAATGGCGATGCCGACCGCCACGCCTTCCATGCCACGGTGACGGTGACCGAGATCACCGGTTCGGAGAGTTTCGTGCATCTGACCCGCGACGGATTGAATTGGGTGGCAGTGCTGCACGGCGTGCACGAGTTCGAGCCGGGCCAGACCATCGATGCCGTGCTCGACCCCAATGATGTCTTTGTCTTCGACGCGGCCGACCGGCTCGTCGCGGCACCTGGCATAGCGTTTTCAAGCGAAGTGCGTAGCGGTTCGCGTGAAGAAAACGCGTCAAACAGAAAAAGCTCTTGAGGGAGGTGCGACATGGCCCGCATTGACCTCGTCGATCTCGCGCACTCCTACGGCGGCAATGATGCTGCGCCGGAAAGCTTTGCGCTGAAGCCTGTGACCATGACCTGGCGGCAGGGCGGCGCCTATGCGCTGCTCGGGCCGTCCGGCTGCGGCAAGACCACGCTGCTCAACGTCATCTCCGGCATCATCACGCCCTCGCGCGGAAGGATCATGTTCGACGGGGTGGACATCACACCTCTGTCAACCCAGAAGCGCAACATCGCCCAAGTGTTCCAGTTTCCGGTGATCTACGACACCATGACGGTCGGGCAGAACCTGGCGTTTCCGCTGAAGAATCGCGGCGTGCCGAAGGCCGAGATCGACAAGCGCGTTGCCGAGATCGGCCGCCTGCTCGATCTCGAACCCTATCTGAACCGCAAGGCGACGCGGCTTACCGCCGACGCCAAGCAGAAGATCTCGCTCGGCCGCGGCCTGGTCCGCTCCGACGTCGCCGCCGTGCTGTTCGACGAGCCGCTGACGGTGATCGACCCCGAGCTGAAATGGCAGCTTCGTTCCAAGCTGAAGGCGCTGCATCGCGAGCTCGATCTCACGATGATCTACGTCACCCATGACCAGACCGAGGCGCTGACCTTCGCCGACACCGTGGTCGTCATGCATGACGGCCGCGTGGTGCAGAGCGGCACCCCGGCCGAACTGTTCGACAAGCCGGCACACACCTTCGTCGGCTATTTCATCGGCTCGCCCGGCATGAACATCCTGCCCGCGGAGGTGAGGGGACGCGAGGCGCGGATCGGCGGCCATGTCATCGCGCTCAACCGCAGCTACGACAATCTGCCTTCGGGCGCGAAGATCGAGATCGGCGTCCGTCCCGAATTCGTCGAGGTCGTCGCGCCCGCGCCCGACCTGCTCACCGCGAAGATCGAGCGCATCGATGATCTCGGCCGCATCCGTTTCGCGCGGGCGCGGCTCGGCGACGCAAAGCTCGCGGCGCGCGCCCCTGGCGGATTCACCAGCCCGGATGGCAACGCCGGGCTGCAATTCGATCCGTCGCATGTCCACGTCTATGCCGACAGCCTTCTGGTGGAGGGAGCCGCCTGATGGACAAGACCGTCAACCAAAAAGCCTGGTTCCTGGTGTTGCCGGTGTTCCTGGTCGTCGCCTTCTCGGCAGTGCTGCCGCTGATGACGGTGGTGAACTATTCGATGCAGGACACCTTCGGCAACAACCAGTTCTTCTGGAACGGCGTCGGCTGGTTCAAGGAGCTGCTCGATCCCTCGACCGATCTCGGCGGCCGCTTCCTCGCCTCGCTCGGCCGTAATCTGTTTTTCTCGCTGGTGATCCTCGCCATCGAGGTGCCGCTCGGCATCATCGTCGCGCTGTCGATGCCGCGCGAGGGCTGGACCGTCGCGGCCTGCCTCGTGATCCTCGCGCTGCCGCTATTGATTCCGTGGAACGTGGTCGGCACGATCTGGCAGATCTTCGGCCGTCCGGACATCGGCCTGCTCGGCTATGTCCTCAACGCGATGGGCTTCGACTACAATTACGTCTCCAACGACATCGACGCCTGGGTCACGGTCATCGTGATGGATGTCTGGCACTGGACCAGCCTCGTCGCGCTGCTCTGCTATGCCGGCCTGAAGTCGATTCCGGAAGCCTATTACCAGGCTGCCCAGATCGACGGTGCCTCGCGCTGGGCGGTGTTCAAGGCGATCCAGCTGCCGAAGATGAATCGCGTGCTCTTGATCGCGGTGCTGCTGCGCTTCATGGACAGTTTCATGATCTACACCGAGCCCTTCGTCGTCACCGGCGGCGGGCCCGGCAACTCCACGACCTTCGTGTCGATCGAGCTCGTCAAGATTGCGCTCGGCCAGTTCGACCTCGGCAAGGCCGCGGCGCTGTCGCTGGTCTACAATCTGATCATCCTGATCGTCTGCTGGATCTTCTACACCGTCATGACCAATGCCGGCGTCGAACGCAAAGTCCAGGCGGAGAGCGAGCCGGCAGTGGAGCCAAAACCTTCGGCCGCGCTCAAGCCCGTGCCCGCGCTCAAGCCAAAGGAAGGAGTGGCCTGATGCATTCGATCCCCGGCCGCCGCCTCGTCATGGGGCTGTTCCTGATCTTCCTGTTGTTGCCGATCTATTGGCTCGTCAACATGAGCTTCAAGACCAACAGCGAGATCGTCTCGACGATGACGCTGTGGCCGCACACCCCAACGCTGCAGCACTACAAGCGCATCTTCACCGACGAGAGCTGGTATTCCGGCTACATCAACTCGCTGGAATATGTCGTTCTCAACACCATCATCTCGATCGCGGTGGCGCTGCCGGCGGCCTACGCCTTCTCGCGCTACCGCTTCCTCGGCGACAAGCACCTGTTCTTCTGGCTCTTGTCGAACCGCATGGCGCCGGCCGCGGTCTATGCGCTGCCGTTCTTCAACCTCTATTCGGCGATCGGCCTGTTCGATACGCCCTGGGCGGTCGCGCTCGCGCACTGCATCTTCAACGTTCCGCTGGCGGTGTGGATCCTCGAAGGCTTCGTCTCCGGCGTGCCGCGCGAGATCGACGAGACCGCCTTCCTCGACGGCTATTCGTTCCCGCGCTTCTTCATCAAGATCCTGGTGCCGCTGATCGCGAGCGGCATCGGCGTCGCCGCGTTCTTCTGCTTCATGTTCTCCTGGGTCGAGCTTCTGCTCGCGCGCACGCTGACCTCGGTGCAGGCCAAGCCGATCGCCGCGATCATGACGCGCACGGTGTCGGCCGCCGGCATGGATTGGGGCCTGCTCGCCGCCGCCGGCGTGCTCACCATCATTCCGGGCGCGCTCGTGATCTGGTTCGTCCGCAACTATATCGCGCGCGGCTTTGCGCTCGGTCGCGTGTAAGGAGGCGAGCATGGAATCCATCGCATGGATGGCCTGGACATTGCCGACCGCGATCTTCTTCGCTGGGCTGGCCTGCACGCTCGCGGTGATGACGTGGCTCGCCGCGGTCTACCCGGAGGCCGAGCGCGTCGGCGTGCTCAGTATTCCGACCACGCGCGGCGACCGCCTATTCATCTCGCTGATCGCGGCCGCCGTCATTCACCTCGTGTGGATCGGCCTCGTCGGCACCGATGCGATCGCCACGCTGCCGATCGGTGAGGAGGGTTTTGAGATCTCGAGCCTGTGGCTCGCGTCAGGAATTTCGCTGGCCACGGCCGTGCTCATTTTCCGCACGGTCTGAAGCTCGCGAAGGGACGGCCAGATCCGGGACCAACCCGGGCCTGTATAAAAGTTTGTCGCTGCAACGGAGGAATAACATGCGACAGTTTAGGAGAAGGAAAGGTCCATTGACCAAGAATAGCTTTCTGACCATGTCCAGCGTCGCCGCGATTGTTGCGGTGTCGTTCGCCGTCTCGGCGCCGGTTCGCGCCGCCGACGATGCCGTGATCCAGAAGTGGATCGCGGAATTCCAGCCCTCGACGCTGTCGAAGGAAGACCAGAAGAAGGAGCTGGAGTGGTTCGCCAAGGCCGCCGAACCCTTCAAGGGCATGGAGATCAACGTCGTCTCCGAGACCATCACGACCCACGAATATGAATCGCAGACGCTGGCCAAGGCGTTCTCCGAGCTCACCGGCATCAAGCTCAAGCACGACCTCATCCAGGAAGGTGACGTCGTCGAGAAGCTCCAGACCCAGATGCAGTCGGGCAAGAACGTCTATGACGGCTGGATCAACGATTCCGACCTGATCGGCACGCACTTCCGCTACGGTCAGACCATCGTGCTGTCGGATTACATGACCGGCGAGGGCAAGGACGTCACCGATCCCATGCTCGACGTCAACGACTTCATCGGCAAGTCGTTCACCACGGGGCCGGACGGCAAGCTGTATCAGCTTCCCGACCAGCAGTTCGCCAACCTCTACTGGTTCCGCTACGACTGGTTCACCAATCCCGACTACAAGGCCAAGTTCAAGGCCAAGTATGGCTACGAGCTCGGCGTGCCCGTGAACTGGTCCGCCTATGAGGACATCGCCGAGTTCTTCACCAACGACATCAAGGAGATCAACGGCGTCAAGGTCTACGGCCATATGGATTATGGCAAGAAGGACCCCTCGCTCGGATGGCGTTTCACCGACGCCTGGCTGTCGATGGCCGGCAACGGTGACAAGGGCATTCCGAACGGCCTGCCGGTCGACGAGTGGGGCATCCGTATGGAAGGCTGCCGTCCGGTCGGCTCCTCGGTGGAGCGTGGTGGCGACACCAACGGCCCGGCCGCGGTCTACTCGATCACCAAGTATCTCGAGTGGTTGAAGAAGTACGCGCCGCCGCAGGCGCAGGGCATGACCTTCTCGGAGGCGGGCCCGGTGCCGGCGCAGGGCAACATCGCCCAGCAGATGTTCTGGTACACCGCCTTCACCGCCGACATGGTGAAGCCGGGCATCGCCGTGATGAACGCGGACGGTACGCCGAAGTGGCGTATGGCTCCGTCGCCGCACGGCTCGTACTGGAAGGAAGGCATGAAGCTCGGTTATCAGGACGCCGGCTCCGTGACGCTGCTGAAGTCGACCCCGGCAGATCGCCGCAAGGCGGCCTGGCTCTATCTCCAGTTCATCATCTCCAAGTCGGTGAGCTTGAAGAAGAGTCATGTCGGTCTCACCTTCATCCGTGAATCCGACATCTGGGATAAGTCCTTCACGGAACGTGCGCCGAAGCTCGGCGGCCTGATCGAGTTCTACCGTTCGCCCGCCCGCGTGCAGTGGACCCCGACCGGCAACAACGTGCCCGACTATCCGAAGCTCGCGCAGCTCTGGTGGCAGAACATCGGCGATGCGTCGTCCGGTGCGAAGACGCCGCAAGCCGCGATGGATGCCCTTGCGGCCGCCCAGGACTCCGTTATGGAGCGCCTGGAGAAGTCCGGCGTGCAGGGCGCCTGCGGTCCGAAACTGCACAAGAAGGAATCGGCCGAATACTGGTTCGCCAAGGCCCAGAAGGACGGCACGATTGCCCCGCAGCGCAAGCTCGCCAACGAGAAGCCGAAGGGCGAGACGGTCGACTACGACACGCTGATCAAGTCGTGGCCGGCAACTCCGCCCAAGCGCGCGGAAGCCAAGTGAGCGGCGCGTAAGTCATCAAATACGAAAGGCCGGGAGCGATCCCGGCCTTTCTCTTTTTTCTGGAGTTCGGCGCGCTGTCTCCACACCGTCACTGCGAACGCAGCGACTTGTCCGCCGAAGCCTTGGCGTAGGCGGAAGCAATCCAGACTGTCGCCGCGGAAGGATTCTGGTTTGCTTCGCTGCTCTCGCTATGACGAGCCTGTGGCGCGCGCCTTCACTCCTTCCGTCTCACCAGATCCTCGATCATGGCCTGCACATGTGCAAGCCACGCGCTCCGCATCTCCTGATCGGCGAGGTCGGTCTGCATGTAGCTCGACAGCGTATAGAGGTTGGCGCGGTAGAAATAGGTCAGCGATAGGATCGACAGATAAAGGTGGAGGCGGTCACAGTCCGGCCTGAACTCACGCCGCTCGATGCCGCTCTGGAGCACGCGCTCCAGCATGCCCAGTTGGGTATTGGCGAAGCTGCGGCGGATGTTGTTCCTGACGTGACGACCCTTGAAGAGATTCTCCGTAGCGAGAATGCTCAATAGCTCCGGGTGGGCCCAATAGTAGTTCCAATTGAAGGCGACGAGTGCCGCCAGCGCCTGGCGCGGGCTGGAAAAGTCGAGATCGAGCGCCTCTTCCGACGCGACCAGATCGGCATAGCAATGCTCGATGACCTGATGAAAGAGCTTCTCCTTGCTCTTGAAGTAGTAATAGAGCATCCGGTCGTTGCTCTTGGCGGCCTTGCTGATGCGATCGACCCGCGCGCCGCCATAGCCTTCGCGGGCGAACTCGGCGACGGCCGCACGCAGAATGGCCTCGCGGGTCTGATCGGGCGCTCGCGTCCGTCGAACCGTTGAAGCTTTTTTCCGCTTGGCTGCCCGCTTGAGGCGCGGGCCGGCCAGTGTACGGGCTGGCAGCTCTGTATCGTTGGGCATCGCGTATCCCAGGGAATCACAACCAGCAGGATGGGGCTTGCCGTTTTTTTGGCAAGCCCGCCGATTTCTTCGCCATTGACAATCATTAGCTCTTGGTATTCGCTATGTAGTAAGTACTACATACATAAGCTGGTCCCAATGGCGGGAGGCTGATATGCGCATTTCGGCTGTTGCGAAGTTCATCGGACTTGTCCTGGCGGTGGCCTGCGGCGCAGGTCGGGCCGCAGAGCCGCCGCCGATCAGGATCGGAGAGATCTCAAGCTATTCGGCCCTCCCGCTGGGGACCCGCGGCTATCGCCAGGGCTGGGAGCTCGCGCGCGACCAGATCAACGGCAACGGCGGCGTGCTCGGCCGCAAGCTCGAGATCATCGCCCGTGACGACGCCGGCAAACCGGACGTCGCCATCACCGCAGCCGGTCAGCTCGTCGACGGTGAGCAGGTCGACCTCCTGACGGGCACGATCCTCTCCCATGTTGGCCTCGCCGTCGCCGATTTCGCCAAGCAGAAGCGGACATTCTTCCTCGCCTCACAGCCTCTGACTGACGCCCTCATCTGGGAGAAGGGCAATCGCTATACGTTCAGGCTGCGGCCGAGCACGTATACCCAGGCGTCCATCCTCGCAAAGGAGGCGGCCAAGTTCCCCGCGCGGCGCTGGGCGACGATTGCACCGAACTACGAGTTCGGTCAGGCGGCGGTGGCGAGCTTCAAGCGCGAACTGAAGCGATTGAAGCCCGACGTCGAATTCGTCTCCGAACAATGGCCGCCTCTCGGCAAGATCGACGCGGGCGCAGTGGTGCAGGCGATGATGGCGGAGAGCCCGGACGCCATCTTCAACGCGACATTCGGGGCCGACCTCGCCAAGTTCGTGCGCGAGGGGTCGACGCGCAAGGCGTTCGCAAACCGCGCTGTCGTCAGCATCCTCTCCGGGGAACCGGAATATCTCGCGCCGCTGAGGGACGAAGCGCCGCCCGGTTGGCTGGTCACCGGATATCCCTGGAGCGAGATCAAGACCCAGGCCCATGACGCGTTCCTGCAAGCCTATGTCGCTCGTTTCAAGGAGCCGCCCAACATCGGCGCACTCATCGGCTACACCAACACGCTGGTCCTCGCGAAGGCGATCGAGATGGCCGGCTCCACCAAGACCGATGATCTGATCAAGGCGATGGAGCATCTGAAGGTCGACACGCCGGTGGGGCCGATCGCCTTCCGTGCGATCGACCATCAATCCACCATGGGCGTCTATGTCGGCAGGCTCGCAGTACGGGACGGCCAGGGCGTGATGACCGACTGGCGCTATGTCGACGGCGCCGACTACCAGCCCGCCGACGCCGAGGTGATGGCCAAGCTCAAGAACTAGAGGTGCCGCATGAACCTGCTTGCTCCCCGCAACACCTGGTACCCGCTGACGTGGTCGCGCAACGTCACGCGCACGCTGTCGCGCCATCGCATTCTCGGCATGGATCTTGTCGTCTACCGCAGCGAAGCGGGTGGCGTCGTTGCGCTCGACGACGCTTGTCCGCATCGGTTGGCGCCGCTATCGATGGGCAAGCTCAAGGGTGATGCAATCGAGTGCGGCTATCACGGCATGACTTTCGGGTCCGACGGGCGCTGTGTCCGGATTCCGGGTCAGCCGATGATCCCGCCGAATGCACGGGTGTCGTCCTATCCGCTCAGGGAGAAGATGGGACTGGTCTGGATCTGGCCCGGCGATCCCGCGCTCGCCAACCCGTCGCGGATTTATGATCTGCCGCAATACGGTCAGAACGACTGGCATGCGGCGGAAGGAGACGCTCTTCGAATCGAAACCAACTATCTCAACCTCGCCGACAATCTCTGCGATCCCGCGCATGTCAGCTTCGTCCACCTGTCGACGCTCGGCAATTCGGCCAGCGAAGACATTCCGGTCGAGCACACTTTTTCCGAGGACGGCGTGCTGGTGTGGCGGTGGATCAGGAACGCGCCGCCGATACCGCTTTTCGCCAAGTACGGCAATTTCGCCGGCAATGTCGATCGCTGGCACTATTACGACTATATCGCGCCCTGTATCGCGGTGATCGATTTCGGCAGCGCGGACGCCGGCAAGATCGTCGATGCCACGGACCGAGGCCGGGGATTGCGCATCTTCGCATGCCACTTCATCACGCCGGTCGACGATCACATCTGCATCGATCACTGGCTCCATGTGCGAAATTTTGCGCTTGACGATGCCGATGTCGATCAGCGCCTGCACGCCGATTTCCGTATCGCCTTTAACGAGGACAAGGAGATTCTGGAGCGCATCGAGGAGGTCGTACAGGCGCGCCCCAATGCCAAGACCATCCGCCTCGCCATCGATGCCGCCCCGCAGCGCATGCGTCGCATCGTGGAACGCATGGTCGCTGCAGACGCCGAGACACGCGCATTGGCGTGAGGCCTATCGGCAGGTACAGGCCGGGAGCAGTCCCGGCCTTCTTTGTTGGTGAGCGCACCCTGCAACCGCGCCGTCATTGCGAGCGTAGCGAAGCAATCCAGAGTCTTTCAACGGAGCCAGTCTGGATTGCTTCGTCGTAAGAGCTCCTCGCAATGACGGAAGAAGCAGCCTTATTCCGCCGGCTCGGCCGCCAGCGTCGGGTAATCCGTGTACCCCTTGGCGCTGCCGCCGTAGAAGGTGGCCTTGTCCCAATCGTTCAGGCCCGCGCCCTGCTTCAGCCGCTCGACCAGGTCGGGGTTGGAGATGAAGGGCTTGCCGAAGGCGATCAGGTCGGCCGCGTTCGCGTCCAGCACCTTGGTGGCGAGATCGAAATCGTAGCCGTTGTTGGCGACATAGGTGCCGGCAAAGCGTTTGCGCAAGGACGCATAGTCAAACGGCGCGATGTCGCGCGGACCGCCGGTGGCGCCCTCGACGACGTGGAGATAGACCAGCTTGAGCGCGCTGAGACCATCGACGATGTGATCGAACAAGGCTTGTGGGTTGGAGTCGGAGAGGTCGTTGGCCGGCGTCACCGGCGAGATGCGGATGCCGGTGCGATCGGCGCCGGCTTCAGTGGCAACCGCCTTGGAGACCTCGAGCATCAGCCGCGCGCGGTTCTCGATCGAGCCGCCATAGGCATCGGTGCGCTTGTTGGCGCCGTCCCGGGCGAACTGGTCGAGCAGATAGCCGTTGGCGCCGTGGATCTCGACGCCGTCGAAGCCGGCCTCGAGCGCATTCTTCGTCGCGCGCTTGAAGTCGTCGATGATCCCAGGAATTTCGGAGAGCTCGAGCGCCCGCGGCTCGGAGACGTCGGCGAAGGTGCCGTTCACAAAAGTCTTGCCCTTGGCGCGGATCGCGCTCGGCGCCACCGGGGCTGCGCCATTCGCCTGGAGATCGACATGTGAGATGCGGCCGACATGCCAGAGCTGGATGAAGATCTTGCCGCCGCGTTCGTGCACGCGGTCGGTGACCTTGCGCCAGCCGGCGACCTGGTCCTTGGAATAGATGCCGGGTGTGTCCTGGTAGCCCTGACCTTGCTGCGAGACCTGGCTCGCTTCGGTAATCAGAAGCCCGGCGGAAGCGCGCTGGCTGTAATAATCGGCGGCGAGCGGGCTGGGCACGAACGTGCCTGATACGGCACGGTTGCGCGTCAGCGGCGCCATCACCAGGCGGTTGGCCAGCGTGATCGGGCCGAGCTTGTAGGTCTCAAACAATTTGGTCGGACGGCTCATGGGGAATGCTTCCAGGCAATGAGAGGTCACGAACACTTGTGCATCGCGACATCAGGCGCAAGGGCGCAGCCATACTCAAACTGCAGGCGAGCTACGCGGCAAGGCCGCGTAGCATGATTCATGTGCAATTTCGGCCGCGACAGGGGAATTCCGCTACGCGGCCGTGCGATTTGGCAAATCAGTTCGCGCCGAGGAAATCGCGCTTGCCGATCTCGACCCCGTTGTGGCGCAGGATGCCGTGGGCGGTCGTGGCGTGGAAATAGAAGTTCGGCAGCGAGAACGCGCTCAGGAATTGCTGGCCCTTCATGGTGATGGATTTGTCCGGACCGGCCGGGAAGGTGACGTCCTTGACGTCGGCACCTTCGAACTGCTCGGGCTTGAACGATTTCACGTAGTCGATGGTCTTGGCCAGGCGCTGCTTCAATTCCGCAAAGCTCGTCTCGGTGTCAGGCGTCGCGGGCACCTCGCTATGGGTCAGCCGCGCACAGCCCTTGGCGGCGAAATCGCTGACGAGCTGGACCTGCTTCGACAGCGGCAGCATGTCCGGAAAGAGGCGTGATCCGAGCAGGACGCCGGGGTCGATCTTTTTGGCCGCGCAATGCGCCTCCGCCTTGGTGAGCAGGCCGGTGAGGCTGTTCAGCATTTGCAAATAGGCGGGGACGACGGCGTCGTAGAAGGACATGTGATGCTCGCTGTGATGGTGGGAAACCTCAGGAGAAAACCTGAGCCACTCACATGGGAGCGTCATGGAAAAATACAATCGCGGAAGCGGCTTGTGCGATGCGAAAATTCTATCGCGCTGTCATCGCCCGGCTTGCCGTCTTCGCTGAACCTTCGCCGGCCCAATACCGAATGCCCGGCGAAGCCTTTGGCGGAGCCGGGACCGGGCGATCCAGTACGCCGAGACGGCTGTGGCTGAACCGATGGGCCGCGGCGTACTGGATGCCCCGCCGGAGCCTATCATCGGGCTCGCCGAAGGCGAGACCCGGTGGCGGGGCATGACAGACCGCTATCGCAACACACCCGCCGGCTGCGCCTGCGCCGTGCCGCCGCGCATGCGTGCCAAGAGCTCCGCGGTCGGCCAGGAATCGGCCGGCAGGCCGTATTTGATCTGCATCGCCTTCACCGCGGCGCGGCTCTGCTGGCCCAGCACGCCGTCGACCTTGCCGACATTGAAGCCGGCACGCACCAGCAATTGCTGCAATTCCTTGAGCTCGTTGAACGGCAGCTGCGCCACCGGCGTCGTTGGCTTGCGCATTGGCGCGGCACCGGCAATGCGCGAGGCGAGATAGCCCGCGGTAGTCGAATAGATCAGCGAGTTATTCCACTCGGTGTAGGCCGCGAAATTCGCATAGGCCATGAAGGCCGGCCCAAAGCGTCCCATCGGCAGCAGCACGGACCCCGCGAGATTGTCGTTCGGCAGCGGCCGGCCGTCGGGATAGGTCACCCCGAGCTGGGCCCATGTCGAGCGTGGCTCTCGCACCGTGAGATCGGTCTTATCCCACGGCAGGTTTTGCGGCACCTTGATCTCTTCCAACCACGGCTCGCCGCGCCGCCATTTCAATCCATTGGCGATGTAATTCGCGGTCGAGCCGATCACGTCGGGTCCCGAGCGCAACAGGTCGCGCCGCCCGTCGCCGTCATAATCGACCGCATAGTTGACGTAATGCACGGGCAGGAATTGCGTCTGCCCGAGCTCGCCGGCCCAGGAGCCGATCATCTCGTCGGGATGCAGATCGCCGCGGTCGATGATCTTCAGTGCGGCGATGGTCTCGTTCACGAACATCTCGGAGCGGCGACAGTCATAGGCGAGCGACACCAGCGATTTCAGCGTCGGCAAATTGCCCATGTTGGCGCCGAAGTCGCTCTCCAGCCCCCAGAAGGCGGCGATCACGGCCGGCGGCACGCCATATTCCTTCTCGGCGCGCGCGAATGCGGCCGCGTATTGCTTGATGTGCTGCTGTCCGTTCTGCATGCGATAGGGCGCGGCCATGCGGCCGGCAAATTCGGTGAAGAGCTGACCGAACACGCGCTGGCCGCGGTCGCGGTTGACGATGCCCTGGTCGTAGACGAGATACGGCGAGGCCTCCGCGATCGTGCGCTGCGACACGCCGGCGGCCACCGCCTGTTGCTTCACGTCGGCCAGGAAGCGATCGAAGCTCGCGCCATTGTGGCACGATGCCGCGCGCGGCGAGGAAGCGGGTTTCGGAGCTGCGGGCTTGACGGGCGTTGGCGCGAACTGGGCGGAGGCAGCAAAGGAGCACGCGACGAGAGCAATGGTCGCGATCGCACATCGGGTCAGGAGCATGAGGTTTCCGGAGGGGAGGAGGAATCTGCCGCAGTCTAAAGGAATGAAAGCGGCCGAGCCATTCCCTTCGTCATTCCGGGCCCATTGGGTGACCCCGAATGACCTCTTCCCACAATAGCCGCGGCCCCGCGACGCACCTTGAAACCTTGCACCCGGGCCGGGGTCATCCCTACCTCAGGCTTGCCGGCCTGCAATGCCTCCAGCGGCGCGGCCGCGCCAGGAGACGGCCATGAACTATCTTCGTACCGCAATGCTGCTCGCAGGCCTTACTGCCCTGTTCATGGGCGTGGGCTATCTGATCGGCGGTGCCTCGGGCGCCATGATCGCGCTCGTCATCGCCGCCGCGACCAATCTCTTCACCTACTGGAACTCCGACCGCATGGTGCTCTCGATGTACGGCGCCCACGAGGTCGATCGTGCCAGCGCGCCGGAGCTGGTCGGTCTCGTCGCCGAGCTTGCCGGCCGCGCCGGCTTGCCGATGCCGCGCGTGTTCCTGATGGACGAGCCGCAGCCCAACGCGTTCGCGACCGGACGCAACCCAGAGAACGCCGCGGTTGCCGTCACCACCGGCCTGATGAACCAGCTCAGCCGCGAGGAGCTCGCCGGCGTGATCGCGCATGAGCTCGCGCATATCAAGCATCACGACACGCTTCTGATGACGATCACGGCGACCATCGCCGGCGCGATCTCCATGCTGGCGCAGTTCGGCATGTTCTTCGGCGGCAATCGCGACAACAACAATGGTCTGGGCATCGTCGGCTCGATCCTGATGATGATCCTCGCACCGCTCGCCGCCATGCTGGTGCAGATGGCGATCAGCCGCACGCGCGAATATGCCGCCGACAATCTCGGCGCGCGCATTGCGGGACAGCCGATGTGGCTGGCGTCCGCGCTGGTGAAGATCGAGGGCGCCGCGCATCAGGTGCCGAACTTGGAAGCGGAGCGAAACCCAGCGACCGCGCACATGTTCATCATCAATCCGCTGTCGGGCCACGGCGTCGACAATCTGTTCGCCACCCATCCCTCGACCCAGAACCGCATCGCCGCGCTTCAACAGCTCGCGGCCGAGCTCGGCGCGCAGGCACCGTCGGTCGGCGCCAACGAGAACTATCCGCCGCGAAGCCCGTGGGGCCGCTCCTCTTCGCGAGGTCCTTCACGCGGTCCTTCACGTGGTCCTTGGGGCTGACGCGGAACCGGCTGGAATTTGCGCCAGGCTTTGTGACCTGGCGCACACAAATTCCCCGGCGCCGGTGCTAACACCGCGGCGAGACCATTTCTTCGAAAGGGGATGCGTGGCCGGACCTCAGCCGGCCAGCGTCGAAGATGACCAGAGCTGCCGTACCATTGCTGATCGTCCTTTGCGTGCTCATTGGGCTGTCCACGCACATGGTCGTCAATTGCGGCGACGAGGACGATCCCGACATCTGCTCGGCCGTGATCGGCTTCTCGCCGCTGCGCGGCTCGCTGATCGCCTTCGCCTATGAAGGGCGTGGGCGGATCGCACTGCGCCACGGCGACTTCAGGCGGGCGATCGCCGATTTCGACGAGGCCATCCACCTCAATCCCAACCGCGCCTCGCTCTATCGCGACCGGGCGCTGGCGCGCCGGCAGAACGGCGACCTCGAGCTTGCCATCGCGGATTATGACGAGGCGATCGCGCATGATCCCAAGCTCGCCGCGCCCTATCACCAGCGCGGTCTCGCGCTCGCCGCCAAGGGCGATCTCGACCGCGCCATCCTGAGCTACAGCACCGCGGTCCGCCTCGATCCCTCGGATGCGCAGGCCCGCCTCGACCGGGGCTTCGCATTCCTCGCTCATGGCCAGACCGACGACGCACGTGCCGATTTCGAAGCCACGCTGGCACTGCCGCCCGGCAAGGACGCCCGCACCCGCGAAGCCGCGCGCGCCAAGCTCGCCGAGCTTTCGAATGTCGAGCCGACCCGGCTCGCCGCGCCGAGAAGGTGAGATTGTCGTGAGACTTCGCTGCCTTCCCTCTCCCCTTGCGGGAGAGGGTGGCTCGCCGCGATAGCGGCGAGACGGGTGAGGGGTATCTCTCCGCGCGCGAATCTCTTGCGGCTGAACTTGCGGAAACAACCCCGCATCCGGCGCCATAGCCGATGCGAAGCATCGGCGTTCTCAAGAACGGCGGCCGAAGGCCGCCTATGCCACCTTCTCCCGCAAGGGAGAAGGGAGAAGCGCCGCGACTACTTCGCCTTCTTCGCTTTCGCCTTCTTCGCCTTGGCAGCCTTTTTCGCCGGCTTCTCTTCCTTCGCCTTCTTCTCCACCTTGGCCGCGACCGGCGTGCTGGCGGCGAGGCGCATGGCGCGGGCGTAGCTGTCGGCGACGTTGTCGGCGGACATCTGCAGGCGCTTGGCGGCGGCGGTGGCCTGCTCCAGGGTGGCCTTGGCCATCATCTTGAAGCGATCGCTGGTCTCCTTGCCCTTGGCCTTGGCCGCAAGGCCGTTGAAGCGATCCCGCCGCTCCTTGGCGCGGGTCATCAGGCCCGTATGCAGCTGTCTGGCCAGTTGCCGGATCACGACATCCAGGTCGGCGTCCGCCATGTTGTTCTATCCCCTTCGAAAACGGTATCGATGCGGGCGGGACTATGCAGATCGGGCCCCGCCTTGGCAATTGCCGCGGAGGCGTCATCCGCAGCTTCCGGCTGGCAAAACAAAAAAGCCGCGCATTTCGCGCGGCTCTGATGTGGGCTGGCGCAGGACGCGCGACGTCTGCCTCACTTCAGCGAGGCGACCGGACCGCTCGAGGCTGCCGGGTCGGGATCGAAACCGAATACGCCGACCAGGTATTTGTAATAGTCCGGCATCTTCTCCTTGAGCGTCTCGCGCGACTTCGGATCGTGGAATTCGCTCTTTCCGGAGAGGAAGATGCTCGCGGTCACGGCAAAGAACTCCATGGGATTCTTCATCGCATAGGATTCCTTGGGCAGCAGGTCCTTGGACTTGGCCAGGGCATAGTAGGCGATCACGCCCTTGTTGGCGTAGCCGTCCGGCAACAGCCGCGCGTGATAGGCGTGCAGAAGCTCGTGCAGCAGCACGGCCTCCTTCTCGTAGCGCATCATGTCGGGCCGCAGCATGATCACGCCGAGGCCCGAATCGACCGCGAGATCGATGGCATTGGGATTGGTCCAGCGCTGCTTGCCGGGGTCCCAGACCGTCAGCGTCCGGGGAGCGCTGCGCTGGATGTCCGGCGTGACCCGGCCGTAGCACGCGGTCGCGGCACCTTCGTCGAGGCAGGCCAGCTCGCTCGCGACGATCGGAACGGTGTGGAAGAAGCGCAGCACGCGCGGCGACAGGCCGACGCCTTCGACGACGTCGATCTGGCTCTTCAGATTGTCGGTGAGCTTGTCGACATCTTTGCGGTCGCGATTCTCGGACAAGTCGAACATGTAGCCGCGGTAGCTCTGGAAGCCCGGCGGCAGCGGCTGCGCTGCGTCAGTGGACGCATCGAGCGATCCGGCAATGGATGGATTGGCGAAGAGCGCGCCGACGATGGTTGCGGTCAGCAGCAACGCAATGCGCATGATGAACCCCCTGATCTCACTTCGCCGGCAGGATAGGCCACCGTTGTTTGCGAAAAGTGAGTGGGGCAAGACTAAGGCACCGATGTTGAGGCGTGCTTAATCCTTGGTTGCAGATCGCGGAGGCGGATTAGGGCGGGGTTAACCAAGCGTGGATTGGCGGCGCGCTTCGGCGTAACATCCGCTTCGGGCACCAGGCCCTCACATCAGTAGCCGGAAGGAGGATGCCATGTATGCCGCCATCCGTCAGGCCAAGGCGAAAAGCGGGAGTGCGGAAGAGCTGGCGCGCCGCATCAAGGACGGCGCCGTTCCGATCATCAGCGACGTCGACGGTTTCCGCGCCTATTACGTCGTCTATGCCGGCGACGACACGGTGACCGCGATCTCGATCTTCGACAAGTTCGAGCAGGCGGAGGAGGCGAACCGGCGCGCGATCGCCTGGATCGAGAAGGATCTGGGGCCGCTGCTGGCGGGACATGCGAGTGCGGCGGCCGGGCCGGTGATCGTGCACACGCTGGCGTAGCGGTTTAGGCCGCCGCCACACATTCAACTGTCATCGCCCGGCTTGACCGGGCGATCCAGTACGCCGTGACGGCTGTGATTGAGCCGATGGGCCGCGGCGTACTGGATGCCCCGCTTTCGCGGAGCATGACGGCAGAGTGAGTGGCGCGTGTCTGCCCTTAAGCGCGCAACCTCATAGCTCCCTTGCATTCGAGAACGCGAAGCTCGACACCCGCCGCGTCGTCTCGTCCAGGATCAGCGTGCGCGTGATCGGCGGCTCGGCGCGCTGGGCGCAGTTTTCGCGCTCGCAGAGGCGGCAGTTGACGCCGATCGGCGTGCCCTCGGTCTTCTCCAGGTCGATGCCTGCGGCGTAGGTCAGGCGCGCGGCGTAGCGAATTT
The DNA here is from genome assembly GCF_900099855.1 of Bradyrhizobium sp. Rc2d. Taxonomy (NCBI): domain Bacteria; kingdom Pseudomonadati; phylum Pseudomonadota; class Alphaproteobacteria; order Hyphomicrobiales; family Nitrobacteraceae; genus Bradyrhizobium; species Bradyrhizobium sp. Rc2d. The sequence continues at coordinate 30,302 of NZ_FNCU01000065.1, forward strand.
CGCAGCCGAGGCCGATGGCGAAGCGCGGTTGCGGCAGCGGATGCGGCGCGACCGGGCGGCGCACCATCTGCGCGATCGAGAAATAGCGCGTGCCGTCGGGAAGCTCGATCACCTGCTTGAGCAGGCGGTCCGGTGTATCGAAGGTCGAGTGCACGTTCCACAAGGGGCAGGTGCCGCCGAATTTCGAAAACGGAAACGTGCCGGAGGAGAAGCGCTTCGAGACGTTGCCGGCATTGTCGACACGGAGCAGGAAGAACGGAATGCCGCGCGCGTTCGGTCGCTGCAGGGTGGTGAGGCGATGGCAGACCTGCTCGAAGCCGGAATTGAATCGCTGCGCCAGCACGTGGATGTCGTAATTGAGCGCCTCGGCCGCGGCCAGGAATGCCGGGTAGGGCATCATGACAGCGGCTGCAAAGTAATTGCCGAGCGTGATGCGGAACAGCCGCCGCGGCGCGTCGTCGAGCGGCCCGGATCGACCGATGATGGTCTCCAGATGCTGCGCGCATTCACCGAGGCCGAGCTGGAAGGCGAGCTGGAACGCGCGGCCGGGCGGGTCGACCAGTTCGGAGATCAGGAGCTGGCGGCGGTGGCGGTCGAACCGCCGCAGCGTCTCGCGCATCACGTCGACGGGCATGATGCGGGTCTGGATCGAATGTTTTTCACGCAAGCGTGCGGCCAGCGCCGCGTAGAGCCCTTCGGCCGGCACGTTCAACTCGTCGCGAAGATTTTCCGCGGCCTGCTCCAGTTCCGGGAAATAGTTGCGGTTGGCCTCGATCAGCTCGCGCACGCGCTCGACCGGATTGGCTTCATAACGCGTGCCGACGTCACGGTCGGCCATTTGCGCGGCCGCCAGCGTCTCGCCCTGGCGCGCCTCGGTATAGGCGGCATAGAGCCGTTGCAGTGCATGGGTCACGCCCGGGCAGAGCTCGGCGAGGTCGCGCAGCTCCTGCTTGGGAACATCTATCTGGCGGAACAAGGGATCGGAGAAGATCTCGTTGAGCTCGGCGAAGAAGCGGTCCTCGTCGGCGGTGGCGAGGTCGCGCAGGTCGAGGTCATAGGTCTCGGCCAGCCGCAGCAGGATCTGCGCCGTCACCGGGCGCTGGTTGCGCTCGATCAGGTTGACGTAGCTCGGCGAGATCCCGAGCCCCTCGGCGATCTGGGTCTGCGACAGCCCCAATTGCTGCCGGATCCGCCGGAAGCGCGGACCGACGAAGAGTTTCTTGCCTGAATCGGCGGCCATTTCTCAAGTCTCCTCTCAGGTCCTCGTGCGCATTAAGGACAGCGTCACTGACCTATTAATTTACAGGATTTACAAAATAACATCTATTACACGTTCAGATGTTACATGACATCACCAATAAGAAACAAGGCATCTGTACGAAGTTTCCGTTTTCGCGTTTAGCTCCTGAGACGCATTTCGCAATGCACTGTCAAAAATGTCGATGGCAAAACGGCCATCGTCAGCGAAAAGGATCAGGCCATGAATTATCAACCCCGCGGCATCAGCCCCCTTGTGCGCCCGGCGTCGTATCAGAGCGAGGTCGAGGCGGCTCAGACGCTTCTTAAGACCCAGCCGACCTGGAACGGGGTGACGGCCGAGGCCGTCGCCCGCATGCGCCTGCAGAACCGCTTCAAGACCGGCCTCGACGTCGCCCGCTACACCGCGGCGCTGATGCGCGCCGACATGGCCGCCTATGACGGCGACCCCACCAAGTACACCCAGTCGCTGGGCTGCTGGCACGGCTTCATCGCCCAGCAGAAGCTGATCTCGGTCAAGAAGCACTTTGGCAAGACCGATCGCACCTACCTGTATCTCTCGGGCTGGATGATCGCCGCGCTGCGCTCCGAATTCGGCCCGCTGCCCGACCAGTCGATGCACGAGAAGACCTCGGTGCCCGCGCTGATCGAGGAGCTCTACACCTTCCTGCGTCAGGCCGACTCGCGCGAGCTCAACGACATCTTCCGCGCGCTCGACAAGGCGCGCAAGGAAGGCGACAAGACTAGGGAGAAGGAGCTGATCGAGAAGATCGACAACTTCCAGACCCACGTCGTGCCCGTCATCGCCGACATCGATGCCGGCTTCGGCAATGCGGAGGCGACCTATCTGCTCGCCAAGAAGATGATCGAGGCGGGCGCCTGCGCGCTCCAGATCGAGAACCAGGTCTCAGACGAAAAGCAGTGCGGCCACCAGGACGGCAAGGTCACCGTGCCGCATGACGTTTTCCTCGCGAAGATCCGGGCCTGCCGCCACGCCTTCCTCGAGCTCGGCGTCGAAGACGGCGTCGTCGTGACCCGCACCGACTCGCTCGGCGCCGGCCTGACGCAGCAGATCGCCGTCAGCCACAAGCCCGGCGACATCGGCGACCAGTACAACAGCTTCCTCGATTGCGAGGAAGTGACGGCGGAGAACGCCAAGAATGGCGACGTGATCATCAACCGCAACGGCAAGATGATGCGTCCGAAGCGGCTGCCCTCCAACCTCTACCAGTTCCGCCCCGGCACCGGCGAAGACCGCTGCGTGCTGGACTGCATCACCTCGCTCCAGAACGGTGCCGACCTGCTCTGGATCGAGACCGAGAAGCCGCATATCGAGCAGATCGCCAAGATGGTCGACCGCATCCGCAAGGTCGTTCCGAATGCGAAGCTGGCCTACAACAACTCGCCGTCGTTCAACTGGACCCTCAACTTCCGTTGGCAGGTCTACGACGCGATGAAGGAAGCCGGCAAGGACGTCAGCCAGTACAACCGTGCCGAGCTGATGAAGGCGGAGTATGACGACACGCCGCTGGCGAAGGAAGCCGACGACCGCATCCGCACCTTCCAGGCGGATTCGGCCAAGCGTGCCGGCATCTTCCACCATCTGATCACGTTGCCGACCTATCACACGGCGGCGCTCTCGACCGACAATCTCGCACGCGAGTATTTCGGCGAGCAGGGCATGCTCGGCTACGTCAAGAACGTGCAGCGCGCCGAGATCCGTCAGGGCATCGCCTGCGTGAAGCATCAGAACATGGCCGGCTCCGACATCGGCGACGACCACAAGGAGTACTTCGCCGGCGAGGCTGCCCTGAAGGCGGGCGGCGCCCACAACACCATGAACCAGTTCGGCTAACGCATCACGCTATTGGACAGGAGACTGACAATGACCAAAGGCAGCAATTTCTGGGTGATCGGCGGCGAGTTCGGTTCGATGAACTTCCACAAGCTCGTGGAAGGCTCGGCCCAGGTCAAAGGTCCGTTCAAGACCCGCAAGGAAGCCGAGGACTGCTGGCGCGAGGTGTCGGAGGAGAGCCGCCACAAGGCCGGCGTCCGCTTCTCCATCGTGGAAGAGCCGTCGCGGGTCCCGGCCTGACGCACTGAACTAAGAAGACGTCCAAGGACGGATGGTCCCATCCAGGCCCTGCCTGGGTGGGATCGTCTGTTTTTGGCACGGGTGAAACGTCTGTGGGTGCCGTAAGTATCTGGAATTGTGGGCCCTTTGCGGGCGCTGTGGTTGCTGATAGGTTAACCATGGTGTTTGAGGACGAGGCCGACAATGTCAGAGCCCGAAACCAGCGGAATCCATGCCAGCCAGCCGCGCCCGGTGCGGCTGCGCGATGCGCTGTTGCGCGCCCGGATCGAGGCCGCCGACCGGACCGGCGTGGTCGTCGATCTCAGGGACGCCGAGGTGGCCCGGCTCGAAATCCTCAACGACGCGCTCGATCCCCTGTTCGCGCAGGTGCCAGAGCAGATCGACCTGTTCGACCGCGGCATCAGCCAGGGCGATACGCCCAGGCTCTGGATCGACGTCGTCGCCCATATCATGATGGGGCGTGACAAGCGGATGTACCGCTTCGTCCAGGACACCCGCTTCGGCCGCATCGTGCTCGCCGAATCGCACGACACCGCTGTTATCGTCGATGCCGTCACCGACTATGTCGCGCGGCGCATGATCGAGCGCGAGCATGCGATGGTGGTCCCGCCCGAACCGCAAGCACCGGCCACCGAGCCGCCGCGCCGCTCGCGCCTGTGGCCGTTCGTGTTTGGCTTCATCCTCGGCGCCGCCGCCTTGTTCGGCGTCGCCGTGCTGGCGGCGCTGCGGAGCTGGTGAGGCTCTCTCCATCGTCATTGCGAGGAGCCCTTGCGACGAAGCAATCCAGGAATCTTTCCGCGGCGGGAATTCTGGATTGCTTCGCTGCGCTCGCAATGACGGTGAACTAGATCAACCGCGCATGCTTGATCTGCTCGATCTGGAATCCAGCCCCCAGGCTCCGCACCGTATGCTCGCAGCGCCAGCCGGCATTGTCCTTCTCGATCGTGAACAGATTATACGCCGCCGCCGGGTAGCGTCCGTGCGCGAGCGCGGAGGCGGATGGCACGCCGAGCGCGGGAATGTTGCCGTTCGGGCCCTCGAACCACATCGTCGAATGAATGTGGTCGTGGCCGTGCAGGATCAGCTCGACGCCGTGGCGCTTCAACAGGGCCAGCAACTCGGCCGCGTCCGTCATCCGCTTCTGGCGCGCGACGGATTTCAGCGGATGATGCACCAGCAGCACGCGGAAGACGTCTTCCGCGGCGAGCCGGTCGAGAACCTGTTCGAGCGACGCGAGCTGATCGCGCCCGAGCGTGCCCGTCGCCATCAGCGGCAGGGTCGGCACCGCCGTCGACAGGCTGATCAGCGCCAGCGGCCCACGCCGACGGACGGCTGGGAAAGCCACGGTATCGATCGTGTCCGCGGCGATGTAGTGCAGGAACGTCTCGCCGAAGCGATGACGTGTCGCGCTGACATAGGCGTCGTGATTGCCGGGAATCGCGGTGACGCGGTCGGGCGGGCCGACGCTTTCGAGCCAGGCCAGGGCCGGCGCGAATTCGGCTTCCAGCGCCAGGTTGACGAGATCGCCCGTCACCGCGATGTGGTCGGGCGCCTGCGCCTTCATGTCGGCAACCAGCGCGTCAAGCACCTCGCGGCGCTGGTATTTGTGCCGGTTGCGCGTCCAGTTGACGTAGCCGAGCGCGCGCTTGCCGGCGAGCTCGATCAGCCGCGGCTTCGGCAGTGGCGGCAGATGCGGATCGGACAGATGGGCGAGCGTAAAGGGGGCCATGGCGCGCGATTGCCTCGCTATTGCTCCGCTGTAATGGCAAGGTCGCAGCCGGCGCGCAAGCAGGGCCTCAAAAAGGGGGTGTCAAGGAAAGCCTGATGGGAGAACGTCTGAACACCATTCGACGAAAATTCGAGCCGCTGCTGCGGCGCCTCTTCCATGTCTATTTCCTGCTGGTCCGCGGTATGACGCTCGGCGTCCGCGCCGTGGTGCTGGATGCGGAGAACCGGGTGTTCCTGGTCAGGCACAGCTACGTCAGCGGCTGGTATCTGCCCGGCGGCGGCGTCGATTTCGGCGAGACCATGGCGCACGCGCTGCGGCGCGAGCTGAAGGAGGAGGGCGACATCGATCTGATCGGAGATGCCGTGCTGCACGGCATCTTCCTCAACAGCCACGTCTCGCGCCGCGACCACGTCGCGGTCTACGTGGTCAGGCAGTTCAGCCAGGACCGCCTGCCGGCGCCCAACCACGAGATCGTCGAATGCGGGTTCTTCGCGATCACGGCGCTGCCCGAGGGGACCACGCCCGGCACACGGCTGCGGATCGCGGAAGTGCTGGGCGGCACGCCCCTGATTGCGACGTGGCGCTGAGGGCGGGCTGTGCTGGTCGTTCAACGGATTCAGACCGGCGAGTCAGAATACCTCTCCCGCCGGCGCTGAAAAGGAACTGAGCATCTTTGCTGCCCGATGGACCGCGCTGCGTTCAGGTGCTATCCCGCGAACTGACATGACCGATCTCTCACTCACCATCCTTCCCGAGGCCGCCGGCGACGCCCAGGCGATCGAACGGCTGCACGAGCGCACCTTTGGTCCCGGCCGCTTCGTGCTCAGCGCCTACCGGATTCGCGAGCACGTCGACCATCTGCTCGAATTGTCCTTCACCGCGCGCATCGGCACGCTGCTGGTCGGCTCGGTCAGGCAATTGCCGATCCTGATCGGCGACACGCCGGCGTTGCTGCTGGGGCCGCTCACCGTCGAGCCGCCGTTCCGCGACCGCGGCATCGGCCGTCTGTTGATGGAGCGCGCGCTCAAGGATGCCAAGGAAAAAGGCCACGCCATCGTGCTCCTGGTCGGCGACGAGCCCTATTACAGCCGGGTCGGCTTCAAGCCGGTCCCCAAGGGCCGCGTCACCATGCCGGGCCCGGTCGACGCCGCCCGTATCCTGGTGTTCGAGCTCGTCGACGGCGCTTTCGAGGGCGTGTCGGGGGTAGTCGGTCCCGACTGGAGCAAGGCGCGGGGGTAGAGGCTACGCGCGGTGTTGCCTCGTGCACCGTCATTGCGAGCCACCGGGTCCGCGCAAAGCGCGGCCCGATGACAGGCTCCGCGAAGCAATCCAGAATCTTTCCGCAAAGGCAGCCTGGATTGCTTCGTCGCAAGGGCTCCTCGCAATGACAATGTATGTCGGGGCCCGTAGGCCCCGACTGGTTCGAAACTAGAACTTGAAGTTCGCGAATGCCCTGACGCCGATGCCGGGCATGAGCACCTCGTCCTTGGTGTAGGACACCGAGTTGCGGATGTTCTCGTTGAGGAGATTGTTGCCGACGAGGCCGGCCATCATCTCGCGTGCGCCGAACCAATTGCGGTCGAGCTTGGTCTTGTAGCTGATCTCGGCCTTCAGCAGATTGTAGCCCGCCGTCGGCGTCTCCGCGATCACGGCGACGTTGTTCTGTGCAAAGGCATGCAGCAGGTTGACGCGCATCAGCCAGTTGTCGTCACGCCAGAACACGCCGCCGCCCATTCGCACCGGCGGAATCCGCGGCACGTTGGTGCCGTCGGTGAAGGTGGCGCGAACGACGTCGAGCTGGTTCTCAATGCCCCAGATCCCGCCCTGGAATGCGCCGAGGTCGATCTGCGACTGGAACTCGCCGCCGCGGAAGTTCGCGTTGCGCTGCGAATAGACGGCTTGGTTCAGCTCGGCGTCGGGCGCACCGCATGAGGCGAAATCGCCGTCGCACATCACGCCGGTGAGGCGGCGGAAGATGAAATTGTCGAAATGGGTGTAGTAGACGGTCGCTTCGAAGCGGAGCGGTCCCGTCGCCTTGCGCACGCCGACCTCGACGGACTTGGCGGTCTCGATGGTGAGGTTCGGATTGCCGATATCGAAGGTCGCGGTCGCATCGTGGCCGCCGCGCGAGAACAGCTCGGCCGGCTTCGGTGCGCGCTCGACATATTGCGCGGTGATGCTGCCGACCATGCCGCCCGGCAGATCCTGCAACAGGCCGATGCTGCCGCTCTTGGGCGTGAAGGACGGATTGCGGACGATGCTCGTTTGAGGACTGCCGTCGGGCAGGAAATCCGCCGGGAAATCCGGCGTCGAGCCGTGCAGCTCGACATGCTCGATGCGGCCGGCGATCTGCGCTCTCGTTTGTTCACTGAACTTGAACTCGTTGAAGACGTAGCCGGCAACGCGGTAGTTGCGGTTCGGGTCCCACAATCCATTGAACAGCGCGCCGGGATCGTCCGGACTCGGCGCAGTCAACTCCTGATGGCCTGCTTGAAAGCCGAACGCAGTCGTCACCTCGGCAAAGCGTGCATTGAACGGCATCAGCTGCGTTTCAACACGAATCTCCTCCTCCCGATTGGTGAAGGTCTGCCGGACACCATCGGTTGTCGGATCGGCGGGATCGGCGAGACCCAACTCGTTGTGACGGTAATTGGTGGCGCCCGCCCAGAAACGGATCGCATCGATCGCGGCGCCATCCGGGCGATATTCGCCCTTGACGTTGATCTTGGTCTGATGCGCATCGATCCGGGTCCGGTGATCGGCGCCATCGATGCCGGGGATATGATAGAGCGAATCGTTCTGCGTGATCGACGCGCCGATGAAGCCGCCCGTGAAAATGTAGGACCCGCCGATCGACGCGCCATCCGACCGCGTTGCCGAGTTCGGCTGGCGATTGCCGACTGGCCGTGTTTGGTCGAACAAGTACGGATAGCTCGGAATGTAATAGTCCGACGTCGTGCGGCCATAGGCATCGGCATGGAACGCGAAATTGCCGCCGCCGGTGTCGAGCAGCACGCCGCTCTCGACGCCGCGATCGACCGAGCTGAACGCGGTGCGCGTCTCGGCGGTGACGCAAGGCGAGGTCGCGGCGCTCGCGAGCGGCGCCTTGGTCGGCAGGCCGTAGGTCTGGAACGACGGCGCGCAGCTCGGCATCGCATCCGGAATCCGGTTGTTGGTGGCGCTGACGACGCCGCCGATCGAGGTCGAGCCATAGCGCAGCGCCGCCGGCCCGCGCACCACTTCGACCTGGTTGGTCGCGAGCGGGTCGATCGGGACGAAATGATCCTCGCCGAGATCGGAGGCGCCACCGCCATTGGTGCCGTTCTCGATGATGCCGACGCGGTTGACGTCGAGGCCGCGGATGATCGGCCGGCTGGAGGCGCCGGGCGCGAAGCTGGAACCGGTGATGCCGGGCTTGGAGAACAGGAGATCGCCGAGCTGACCGCCGCCCTCGCGGCGGATCTCTTCGTTCGGCACCACCGTGACGGTGGCGAACTGGTTGGTCACAACAGGCAGCACGCCCTGCTGAGGCGCGGCGGGAACGGGGGCTGCCGGCGTGGTTTCCGCCGTTTGTTGGCGGCTGCGCACACGTGCGGTCCGCGTGCCGCGACCTGCGTTGCGGGACGGCACCACCGCTCGGCGCACGATCGGGCTCGGCGCCGTCACGGTGACGGCCGGGATCTCGGTGGCCGATTTGTCTTGCGCAGGCTCTTGGCCGAAGGCGGGCGTGGCGGCGGCACTGAGCAGGAGCAGGCTTGCTCCGCCAAGACGCTGCGCGCGTCGCAATTGAAATGACATGGTCCTGATTCCAGTCAGGCCGTCCGCGTGATCATCTGCTGATCGGAGGTGGCCTGCCGTCGCGGTGCGACGGAATTCGACTTCAACTTCTCCCAGGCATTCGCCGCCATGCGGCGAGGCTGGGCGTGATTAAGAGTTGGAGGTCAGGAGGCGGGAGGGGCGCGGGGCTGGAACGCCGTGCCGGCCGATTTCAGATGGATGAATTCGGCATCTAGGGTGCGGTGGAGCAGCTCGATCGCCTGCGGCAGCAGCAGCACCGGCGGCGTCGCGAAAACGATTGTGCCCGCCAGCGCGACGACGGCGCAGATCGCGCAATTGTCGTCGCCGGGATGCTCGCGGTCAGGACGGGCGGGCGATTGCTTCTGGACTGCGGCGCGGTCGATGGCAGCAACGCCCTTGACCTTGTCCTTGGCGCTGTCCGTCTGCTGGAGCGAGGATTGGGCGAGGGGCGCGGCCTGCGCGAACCAGTGGCTGTGGCCGAACGTCAGTGCGAACTGCACCAGCATCGCGAACAGCGCGAGCCGGGCACCGTGCCTCACATTTGACCGAAACCATTTCATCCGAAAGCGCCCCACACCGCGCGAGCAATCCCCTGCCATCGCGGCGTTACAATGTAACATCGCCCGATCGGTCAGTGGATGTCAACGGTGGGCGGATCGGCGCGCGCAGACCGCCGACCCGATGTGTCGTTCCGGCAACTAGAGTGGATTGAGATTAGGCCTGATGCAGCAACGAAGAAGCTGCGCTCCCTCTCCCGCTTGCGGGAGAGGGTTGGGGAGAGGGTGTCTCCGAAAGGCGAGAACCTCTGTTTGGAGAGAACCCTCACCCGGCGCTTCGCGCCGACCTCTCCCGCAAGCGAGAGCTTTGCGCAATCGGTCGCGCAGGAGTGAGGCGCGATTTCAAGGATTTTTTTGCGGCCTCGGGCGGGGCGCGAACGGTGGATCGGGCCGTTTTCGCGGCTGAATCGATGGCCGTGGGCGATGGCGGTCACGCCATCCCCCTTGTCGGACGCAGCACCGCCCATCGTTTGAGGTTCATGGCGAGGCAAAGCAGACGCAGATGCGTCTGGTTGCGCGCCAAGCCCAGATAGCGAGCGCGCGCCCAGCCATAGACGACCTTGAGGCGCGCGAAGACCTGCTCGACCGGCGCGCGGCGCCGCCCCACAGCGTCGTTGAAGCGCTTCTGCCGGTCGGTCAGCGGATGATGTT